>NZ_BAABCQ010000119.1:0-25199 GCF_039539045.1 Streptomyces marokkonensis | reverse complement strand
CACCTCGTCACGGGCGGCTCCGACACGCCCATTGGCCCGTCCGGCGTACGCGAACGGGGCGCACCTGCGCTCGGACGGGATGCGTCGACCGTTCGAACGGGGTCGCCGACCGTTCGTCGAACCGTTCGTCGACCCGATCGACCGTCCGTCGCACACCCCTGCGTGCGCCCTGTCCCCGGGCGGCGCCCTGCGGTGCCATACGGCCATGACGGCCGGAATCACCCTCATGGACAGGACGAACGGGACGACCGCCGAGCACGAGCTCGCCGCACTGCAGCGCGAGCACGGCCGGCCGCTCTTCGCGTTGCTGCTGCGGCTCAGCGACGGCGACCGGCAACGCGCCGAGGACCTCGTGCAGGAGACCCTGGTCCGCGCCTGGCAGCACCCCGAGGCCCTGCGCGCCGACGACTTCGACTCCGTGCGGCCCTGGCTGCTCACCGTGGCCCGGCGCCTCGCGATCGACGCGCGCCGGGCCCGGCAGGCGCGGCCCGCCGAGGTCGGCGACGCGGTACTGGAGAACGCGCGGGTCTGTGCCGATCACGCCGAACGGGCCGCCGCGGCCCTGGATGTGCGCAAGGCTGTGAAGACACTCACTCCGGAGCACCGTGAAGTCCTGGTGCTGGTGTACTTCCAGGGGGCGAGTGTGGCGGAAGCGGCGACAGCCCTGGGCATCCCTCCCGGTACCGTGAAGTCCCGCGCGTACTACGCGCTGCGCGCCCTGCGCAGGGTGCTACCGGGATACGCCGCCGACCTGCGGTGAAACCGACCGTAGGGTCAAACCTCCGTAAAGCGCCTTGCCCTGGACCCCGGTTGGGTAATCGGCTGTCCTCATCCGTGTTCGGACGGGGGCCCATGACCCGGGTCGGGCGACGCGCACGCACCGGAGGAAGGCAGGAAGGGATGCTGTACAGAGGTCGAGGGAGCACGGACGGCACCGGTGGGGGCGAACTGACCGTCCCCATGGCGTGGTTGTACGCCGAGTACATCGCCGACGAGCTGCTGCGGACCGGTGACCTGATGCCGCCGACGTCCTTCGAGTTCCGCGCCGGGCGCGACGCCCTGGCGCTGACCGTCTTCCTGTCCGACACCGAGGACGAGCTCAGCGGCATCCGGGTCATCACCCGGATGGAGACCTGGCTGTCGCTGACCGCCTACGACCAGCCGTGGCACGAGTGGGTCCGGGAGCGCCTGGCCGAGGCCACGGCCGACGCGGTGGCCGCCGGCCGGCACTCGCCGGACCTGGAACTGGCCCGGGCGGCCTGGCGTTGGCTCGAGGAGACCGAGCTGCTCGCCCCGGACCTGAACGCGGTGCCCGGCGGGGCACCGGTGACCGGAGAGGACGAGGGACCGAAGGTGTGGACGCCGGCCTGGCAGCTGGGACTGCCGCTCGGCCATCTGGCCATCCACCTTTTCTAGCCGGCCGGGCCGGTTTCCCCGGGAACCGGGCCGGTTCACGAACTTCTGCGAGGACGGACCAGTCCACGGGCTCGGCCGCTCCGAATCCCTTGGCCGCGATTCCGTCCGTGGCTTGAGTGATTCGGCGGTCCGGTGCGTACGGGTGGGAGCACGGAGTAACCCCACCCGCACCCCACGGCACGAGGAATCGGCATGAGGTCCCCGGAGAGGCATCGTGACGTCGGCGCCTACGCGCTCGGCGTGCTGGACGAGGCGGACGCGTTCCGCTTCGAGGACCACCTCGTGGAATGCCCCCGGTGCGCGGCGCGGGTGACCGAATTCGGCCCCGCCGCCCGTCAGCTGACGCTGTACCGGCAGGCGACGCCCCGCCTCGTCCACCCCATGACCAGGCCCGGCCCGCGGCTGCTCGACCGGCTGCTGTCCGAGGTGGCGGCGCGTCACCGGGCCGGCCGCAGGCGGGTGCTGTACGCCGTGGCCGCGGCCCTCGTGTGCGCCGTGGCCGGTCCCGGCGTCGTGGTCCACGCGAGCCGGGCGGACACCACGGGGCGGCTCACCGCGACCGGCGAGCGGTCCGGGGTGTGGGCGCAGCTCACGGCCGAGGGCCAGGCCTGGGGCACCGGCGTGGAGCTGAAGGTCAGGGACCGGGCGGGCCCGCGCTCCTGCCGGTTGATCGCGGTCGGCCGTGACGGCACCGAGCAGACGATCACCAGCTGGAACGTCCCCGGGCACCACGCTCGGCCGAGCACCCTGCACGGCGGGGCAGCCCTGCGCCCCGGGCAGATCGTCCGGTACGAGGTACGGACCTCCCAGGGGGAGCGTCTGGTGACCCTTCCCGCCGGATGACCGTGCGACCGCCGCGTGAGAGCGGTCCGACGACCGTTACTTGAGCAGCCGGGACAGCCTCCGGTCCGCCAGCGGCCTGCCGCCGGTCTGGCAGGTCGGGCAGTACTGGAGCGAGGAGTCGCTGAAGGCGACCTCCCGCACGGTGTCGCCGCACACCGGGCAGGGCTCGCCGGTGCGGCCGTGCACGCGCAGCCCGCTCTTCTTCTCGGCCTTCAGCCGACCGGCCGCCATGCCCCGGGAGCGCTCGATCGCCTCGGTGAGCGTCGTACGCAGGGCCGCGTACAGCCGTGCGGTCTCCTCGTCGGTGAGCGACGCGGCCAGTTTGAAGGGGGACATCCTCGCGGCGTGCAGGATCTCGTCGCTGTACGCGTTCCCCACGCCCGCGAGGAGGCTCTGGTCGCGCAGGGCGCCCTTGAGCTGTCGCCGTTCGCCGTCCAGGAGGGCGGCGAAGCGCGCCTCGTCGAAGTCGTCGGCGAGCGGGTCGGGGCCGAGCCGGGCCACGCCCGGTACCTCCCTCGGGTCGGACACGACGTACACGGCGAGCCGCTTCTGGGTGCCCGCCTCCGTCAGGTCGAAGCCCGCGCCGGTCTCCAGGGCGACGCGCAGTGCCAGGGGGCCCTTGCCGGGGCGGGGGAGGCCGCCGGGGAGGGGGTCCTTCCAGTGCAGCCAGCCCGCGCGGGCCAGATGGGTCACCAGGTGCGGGCCGCCCGCGGTCTCCACGTCGAGGAACTTGCCGTGGCGGTGCACGGCGGCCACCTGGCGGCCCTCCAGGGCGGTGAGCGGAGGGTCGTACGTCTTCAGGACGCTGATCGCCACGGGCAGCACACGGACGATCTCGCGGCCGGCGAGGTGCCCGGTCAGGAAGTCCCTGAGCGCCTCGACCTCGGGCAGTTCGGGCATATGTCCAGGGTGCCACCGGGGACCGACCATGCCACCGGGAACCGGCCGGCAGCCACCACCGGCTACGTCCGTGCCACCGGGAACCGGCCATGCCCCGAGTGTCTCCGTGCCGCCCCGGGACCGGCCCGGCCGGCCGGGCCGGTCCCGGGGCGGCGGAGTTCAGCCCGCCGGGTGGGACACCACGAACTCGGACCACACGCACTTGCCGCCGCCGCGCGCCTCCACACCCCACACGTCGGCGAGCGCCTCGACCAGGAGCAGACCCCGTCCGGAGACACCGGAGTCGCCGGCCTCGCGGCGGCGCGGCAGGGCGCTGGAGGTGTCCTCGACCTCGACCCGCAGCCGGCGGTCGGTGCCGGTGAGCAGCCGCAGGGTGACGATGGCAGAGCCCTCGGTGTGCATGAGGGCGTTGGTCACCAGTTCGTCGGCGACCAGTTCGATCTCGTCGCTCTGGTTCCTGGCACCCCAGGACCGGACCGCGGCGCGGATCATGTGCCGGGCTTCGGTGAGGGCCTCGGGGTCGCCCGGGGAGACGTGCTGCTGGAGCCGGCCGAAGGTCCGGGGCGCGCCCACCCCGTGGCGGCGCAGCAGGAGAAGGGCCACGTCGTCGTCACCGCGGCGCTCGTCGGCCACGTCGATGAGCCGGTCGGCCAGGTCACGAACGTCCTGCGGGCCGGAGGCGACCAGCGCCGTGAGAACCTGTATCCCCTCGTCGAGGTCGGCGCCGGGCTGCTCGACCAGCCCGTCGGTGCACAGCAGCAGGGTGTTGCCCGGGTCCAGCTCGACGGTGGCGACCGGGTAGGCGAGGCGCCCGAACACGGCGGACAGGCCGAGCGGCAGCCCGCCCTCGACGGGGACCCGGCGGCAGGAGCCGTCGCCGTACCGCAGCAGGGGGTCGATGTGGCCGGCACGGACCACCAGGACCACCCCGGTGGCCAGGTCCGCCTCCGCGTACAGGCAGGTGGCGAAGCGGTCTGTGTCGAGTTCGTGGAGGAAGACGGAGGCCCGTGCCATCACGGTGGCCGGGGGGTGGCCCTCGGCCGCGTAGGCGCGCAGCACGATGCGGAGCTGGCCCATGACGGCCGCGGCGTGCGTGTCGTGGCCCTGGACGTCGCCGATGACGGCGCCGACGCGTCCGCCGGGCAGTGGGATCACGTCGTACCAGTCGCCGCCGATGTCCCGGCCGAGGGCGCCGCCGATGGTGGCCGCGCGGTAGCGGACGGCGACGTCGCAGCCGGGCACGCTGGGGATGGTGCGCGGCAGCATGGCCTGCTGCAGGCCCGCGGCGAGGTCCATCTCCTGCTCGTAGAGCATGGCCCGCTGGAGGCTCTGCGCGATGCCGCTGCCGAGCGCGACGAGTACGTTGCGGTCCTCCGCGGAGAAGCCGTGCCGGTCGCTGTAGAGCAGCCCGATCGCGCCGATCGGCCGGGCCTGGGCGATCAGCGGCAGGTAGGCCGCCGCGGTGATGTTCAGGTGGGTGATGCTCTCCCACAGGAGGGGATAGCGCCGCGCGAAGTCCTCCGGCGACTCGATGAAGCGGGGGCTGAGGGTCCGTACCGCCTCGCTCATCGGGTACGGCTCGTCGATCCGGGTGACGCGGGTGCCGGGGACGAAGCTGTCGTCGGGGCCGTCGGCGACCAGCCGGATGCGGCCGGCCTCGACCAGGCCCATCACGAGGCTGGTGGCACCGAGCCGGGTGAGGCCGTGGGTGTCCCGCAGGACCTCGATGACGTCGTCCACCGTACGGGCGTGCGCGAGTGCGGCCGTGGCGAGCTGGACGACGTTGGTGAGTCTGCGACGGGCCTCGTCCTGCGCGGCCTGCTCGCGGCGGGCCTCGATGTCGGCGACCTCCTGGGTCGCGTCGCGGACGATGCCGATGATCCGGCGGGGGCGGCCGGTCTCGTCGCGGCGGATGTAGCCCTGGGTACGGGTCCAGCGCAGGGTGCCGGCGCGGGTGCGCAGCCGGAAGTAGGTGCCGTAGTTCTCGCTGCCGTCCTTCATGGCCTGGGCGACCAGGGCGTCCAGGCGCCTGCCCTCCACCGCGGGAACGCGCAGGGACAACGACTCGGGGCGCCCGTCGTACTCCTCGGGGCGCAGATCGAACACCTCGTAGGCCTGGGCGTCCATGTGGAACAGTCCCGTGTCCAGGTCCCAGTCGAAGCTGCCCATGCGGTGGAGCGCCAGGATGGGGTCCGGGTGAGCGGGCCAGTCGTCCGGGAGTGGCGGGACACTCGCTCCCCGATCAGCCATGGGCCCCACCTTGCCAGGATTTGTCCGATTCTTCGACTCCTGGTCCGCCGCCCCGGCGCCGCCTCCGGGGAACCTCCGGCCGACCGGGGTACACCGGGCGTAATCGTACGAGAGGAGCGCGGCCGTGGAGTGGTTCACCGCACCCGACTACTGGCTGAGCCGGCTGGTCTTCCAGCGGGCCCTGGCCGTCGTGTACCTGGTCGCGTTCCTGACGGCGGCCCTGCAGTTCCGTGCGCTGATGGGCGAACGCGGTCTGACGCCCGTGCCCCGGTTCGTCGAGCGGGTGCCGTTCAAGCGGGCGCCGAGCCTGTTCCAGCTGCGCTACTCGGACCGCCTCTTCGCGGTCGTGGCGTGGGCGGGCTGCGCCGTGTCGGCGGCGTTGGTGGCGGGGCTGGACTCGCTGCTGCCGCTGTGGGGCGCGATGCTGCTGTGGCTGGTGCCGTGGGTGCTGTATCTGTCCATCGTCAACGTCGGGCAGACCTGGTACTCGTTCGGGTGGGAGTCGCTGCTGCTGGAGACCGGCTTCGTCGCCGTGTTCCTCGGCAACGACGAGGTGGCGCCGCCGGTCGTCGTCCTGTTCCTGCTGCGCTGGCTGCTGTTCCGGGTCGAGTTCGGGGCGGGGCTGATCAAGATGCGGGGTGACGAGTGCTGGCGGAAGCTGACCTGCCTGGACCACCACCACGAGACCCAGCCGATGCCGGGCCCGCTGAGTTGGTTCTTCCACCACCTCCCCCGCCCCCTGCACCGCGTCGAGGTGGCCGCGAACCACGTCACACAGCTCTTGGTGCCCTTCCTGCTCTTCACCCCGCAGCCCCTCGCGACGGCCGCCGCGGCGCTGATGATCGTGACCCAGCTGTGGCTGGTGCTGTCGGGCAACTTCGCCTGGCTGAACTGGATCACCATCGTGCTCGCCCTGCCGGCGGTCCGGTTCCCGGCCGATCCGCCGTCCGTGGCCGCCGCGCCGCTGTGGTACGAGGTGGTGGTCCTCGCGGTGGCGGCGCTGCTGGTGTTCCTGAGCCACCGGCCGGTCCGCAACATGATCTCCCGCGGCCAGGTGATGAACCGCTCCTTCGACTCGCTCCACCTGGTCAACACCTACGGCGCCTTCGGGAGCGTCAGCCGGGTCCGCCACGAAGTGGTGATCGAGGGGACCGCCGACGAGGTGGCCCGCGAGGACGGGGACTGGCGGGAGTACGAGTTCAGGGGCAAGCCCGGGGATCCACGTCGCTGGCCGCGCCAGTTCGCGCCGTACCACCTCCGGCTGGACTGGCTGATGTGGTTCGCCGCGCTGTCGCCCTCGTACGCCGGCTCGTGGTTCGGCACCCTCGTGGAACGGCTGCTGGAGAACGACCGGGCGACGCTGGGACTGCTGCGCCGCTCCCCGTTCCCGCCCGACGCGCCGCCGCGCTTCGTCCGCGCCCGACTGTTCCGCTACCGGTACACGACGTGGCGCGAGCTGCGGGAGACGGGCGCGTGCTGGGAGCGGACGTATGTGCGGGAGTTCCTGCCGCCGACGCGGCTGGCGGAGGTGCCGGAGAAGTCGTAGCCGCACGGGCGGACGGGCCCGGTTCACGGATGAACCGGGCCCGTGCGGGCGCTACGCGCGCGTCAGCCGCAGGGTCATCAGCTGGAACGGGCGCAGTCGTACGGTGATCCGCTCGCCGTCGGTCTCGACCGCGGTCTCCTCATCGGCGAGCGGCCGCTCCAGCAGGTCGGTGACCATCACGCCGGCGACCTGGAAGCCGGCCGTGAGGGTGGCCCGGACCCGGCCGCCGTGGGCCTCGTGGAAGCGGACGACGACGTCGCCGCTGCCGTCGTCGGCGAGCTTGACGGCGGTGACCACGACCGCGTCCCGGTCGGCCGACACCAGCGGCGCGACCTCCCCGGCGCCGGTGACCCGCCGCTCGGGCAGGTTGATCCGCCAGCCCTCGCGCACGGCGTCGCCGATGCCCGCGCCCGGCACCAGCGCGTGCCGGAACCGGTGCACGCCCTGGTCGGTCTCGGGGTCGGGGAAGCGCGGGGCGCGCAGCAGGGACACCCGGACCGTGGTGGTCGTACCGGCGTCGCCGCCGGTACGGACCGTGCGGGTGACGTCGTGGCCGTACGTCGAGTCGTTGACGACGGCCACACCCCAGCCGGGCTCCTCCAAGTGGAGGAAGCGGTGGTTGCAGGCCTCGAACTTGGCCGCCTCCCAGCTGGTGTTGGTGTGCGTGGACCGGTGGAAGTGCCCGAACTGGGTCTCGGACGCGTACCGTTCGGCGTGCACGTCGAGCGGGAAGGCGAGCTTGAGGAACTTCTCCGTCTCGTGCCAGTCGACCTCGGTGTCCACTTCCAGCCCGCGCTCCCCCGGCGCCAGCGTCAGGAGCTGGGTGACGCGGGAGGAGCCGAAGGTGCGGACGACCCGCACCGAGGCGCCGTCGTCGCCGGGGACGACCTCGTCGGCGCCGGTGAGGTCGGTGACCGTGTTGCGGTAGAACTCGTCGACGTCCCAGGCGTCCCACTTGTTCGGGAGGTCGGGGTGGAGCTGGAGCAGGTTGCCGGCCGCGCCCGGTGCGATGGTCTCGCGGTCGGCGGCGATGTCGTACGCCGACACGACCAGCCCCCGGCCGTCGATCTCGACGCGCAGCAGACCGTTGTCCAGGACGTGGCCGCCGCCGGGGCGGGCGGTGAGGCCGGTGCGGCCCCCGGTGGCGGGCGCGGCGGCTGCGCCCGCCGGGACTCCTGCCCGCGCGTGCGGGGCGGAGTTGAAGACCAGCGGGGTGTCGCCCTCGCCGGCCAGCGCGCGCTGCGCGGCGTCGATGATCCCGTTCAGCTCGTCGGCGACCCGGTCGTAGGTCGCGCGTGCCTCGCGGTGCACCCAGGCGATGGAGGAGCCGGGCAGGATGTCGTGGAACTGGTGCAGCAGGACCGTCTTCCAGAGGCGGTCCAGGTCGTCGTACGGGTAGGGGAACCCGGCGCGCACGGCGGCCGTGGCCGCCCACAGTTCGGCCTCGCGCAGCAGGTGTTCGCTGCGGCGGTTGCCCTGCTTCGTCCTGGCCTGGCTGGTGAGGGTGGCGCGGTGGAGTTCGAGGTAGAGCTCGCCGACCCAGACGGGCGGCCGCGGGTTCTCCGCCTCGGCCTTCTCGAAGAAGGCTCCCGGGGTCTCCCAGATGACGGTCGCCGAGCCCTCCAGGTCGCGCAGCCGGGCCGCCTTGGCGATCATCTCGCGGGTGGTGCCGCCGCCGCCGTCGCCCCAGCCGGTCGGGGCGAGGGAGTGCCGGGCGACGCCCTTGTCCTTGAAGTTGCGTGCGGCGTGCGCGATCTCACTGCCCTTCATCGAGCAGTTGTAGGTGTCGACGGGCGGGAAGTGGGTGAAGATCCGGGTGCCGTCGATTCCCTCCCAGCGGAAGGTGTTGTGCGGGAACTTGTTCGTCTGCGACCAGGAGATCTTCTGCGTCAGCAAGTACTTGGTGCCGGCCGCCTTGATGATCTGCGGCAGTCCGGCCGCGAAGCCGAAGGTGTCCGGGAGCCATGCCTCGTCGTTCTCGACACCGAACTCGTCGAGGAAGAACCGCTTGCCGTGCACGAACTGCCGGGCCATCGCCTCCGAGCCGGGCATGTTGGTGTCCGACTCCACCCACATTCCGCCGGCCGGCACGAACCGGCCGTCCGCCACGGCCTTCTTCACCCGGGCCCACACCTCGGGCCGGTGGTCGCGTACCCATGCCCACTGCTGGGCCTGCGACATGGCGAAGACGAAGTCCGGCTCGTCCTCCAGGAGCGCGGTCATGTTGGCGGTCGTACGGGCCACCTTGCGCACGGTCTCACGCAGCGGCCACAGCCACGCCGAGTCGATGTGCGCGTGGCCGACGGCGCTGATCCGGTGCGCCGAGGGGACGGCGGGGGCGGAGAGCACGCCGGTGAGGCGGGTGCGGGCCTGCTCCGCCGTGCCGTTGACGTCCTGGAGGTCGATGGCGTCCAGGGCCTTGTCCACCGCACGCAAGATCTCCCAGCGGCGCTGCGAGTCCGCCGGCAGTTCCGTCATCAGCTCGCCGAGCACCTCCAGGTCGAGCACCAGGTTCCACACCGCCTCGTCGAGGACGGCGAGGTCCATGCGTGCGAGGGTGTACAGCGGTTCGCTGCCGGCGGTGTCCTTGTCGCCGAGCGGCGTGGGTACGAAGGGACGGGAGCCGAAGATGACGGGGTTGGAGGCGGCCTCGACGTGCAGGCGCACCTCCTCGCCGCCCTCGGCGGGGGCGCCGATCCGCACCCACTGGTTGCGGGGGTTGAGTCCCTTCACCGGGGTGCCGTCGGGGCGGTAGACCAGGCCCTCGCACTGGAAGCCGGGTATGTTCTCGTCGAAGCCGAGATCGAGGATCGTCTCCACGGTCTTCCCGGCCCACTTCTCGGGCACGGTGCCGGTGACGCGGAACCAGCTGGTGCCCCAGGGAGCGCCCCAGCGGGCGCCCACCTCGATGGGCTCGGGGTCGGCCGCGAGTCCCTCGGCCACCGGTACGGGCTCGCCGGGGGCGTTCCACACCGCGACGTCCAGCGGCAGGAACTCGGGGTACACGGCGGGGCGGACGCGCTCGTCGAGGACGCGCTTGAGGCGGGCTTCGACCAGGTCGCGGTCGTCATGCATGCGGGGTGCTCCGTGGTTGAGGGGGCGGACGAGGGCGGAGTGCGGGGGCCTCCCGGGGGGCTGTCAACCAGGTGTGGGTCACGGTGGCGGGGGCCGGCGTGGTGTACAGCTCCCCCACCGCGCGCACTTCGAACCGTGCGGCGCGGGCCCGCTTCGGTGCGGTGCGGTGCGTCAGCTCGACAACCGCGTTCACACCGGCCGTCAGCCATGTCGGGTCGGCCGGCACAGGGCGGGTCGGCCGGTTCGGGCTCTCGACGCGGAGGTGCCCGGGCGGGCAGAGTGCTCCCTGCGTACTCGCCAGTAATCCCGTTCCACCGCCACCCCGAGGAGCCCTCCGTGACCGACTGGGCCGGCCGCACCGCCGTAGAGATCGCCGCCGCCGTACGGGAGAAGCGGGCCACGCCCCGTGAGGTGGTGGCCGGGCATCTGGCCCGTATCGAGCGGCTCGACGGCCGTGTCGGCGCCTTCCGCGTGGTGCGCGCCGAGGCGGCGATCGCCGAGGCGGAGGAGGTGGGCGCCCGGGGTGATCTGGGCGAACTGCCGCTGGCCGGCGTGCCGGTGGCGGTCAAGGACAATCTCGCGGTGCGCGGCGAGTCCGCGCGCAACGGCTCGGCCGCGACGCCGGACACGCCCGCCGGTCAGGACCACGTCACCGTGGCCCGGCTGCGGGCGGCCGGCGCGGTGGTGGTGGGACTGACGAACGTACCCGAGCTGTGCGTGTTCGGCACCACCGAGGGCGTGCACGGCACCGCCCGCAATCCGTGGGACCCGGCCCGCACCGCGGGCGGCTCCTCCGGCGGCAGCGCGGCCGCGGTCGCCGCCGGGATGGTGCCGATCGCGCTCGGCAACGACGGCATGGGCTCGCTGCGCATACCGGCGGCCAACTGCGGCCTGGTCACCATCAAGCCGGGCCACGGGGTGGTGCCGGCCGGGATCGGCGACGGCGACTGGTTCGGCATGTCCGAGAACGGGCCGCTGGCCACGACGGTCGAGGACGCCCGCCTGATGCTCGCGGTCCTCGCGGACGACCTCGCGGACGGTGAACCGCCGCGCCGGGAGGACACCGGCACCCTCCGCGTCGCCGCCTCGCCGCGCAGCCCTCTGGCCGGGGTCACCGTCTCCCGTCCCTACGCGGAGGCCGTCCGCGAGGCCGCCGGGGTGCTGATGAGGGCGGGACACCAGGTGCGCCGGGCCGACCCGCCCTACCCGGCGTCGCTGAGCCTGACCGCCCTGGCCCACTGGACGGCCGGTACGTCCGTGGACGCACGGGACCTGGACCGGCGGCTGCTGGCGAGGCGGACCCGGGTGCACGCGGCCCTCGGGCGGCGTTTCGTACGCACGGTGGCGACCGGCAAGGGCAGGGAGGGGCTCCGCGGGCGGTTGGAGCCGTTCTTCCGCGAGTACGACGTCCTGCTCACCCCGGCACTGGCCCGCCGCTCCCCCGAGGCGGGGCCCTGGCACGAGCGGGGCTGGCTGCGCAACATGGCGGCCAACTCCGCGTACTCGCCCTTCACCCCACCCTGGAACCTGACCGGCTGGCCCGCACTGGTGGTCCCGTTCGGCACTCTGCCCTCGGGCGCCCCCTGCGCCGTACAGCTGGCGGGGCCGCCGGGGGTGGAGGCGGCGCTGCTGGAGCTGGCGGAGCGGATCGAGGCACTGCGTCCCTGGCGGCGGACGGCACCGCTGGACTGACAGGTCCCTACAGCGACCGGTGCATGATGTGCAGGCCGATCCGCCCGTGCCGCGGGTGGTCGAAGGCGTCCGGCACCGTGCCCAGGATCGTGAAGCCGAGGGAGGCCCAGAGCTTCACGGCCGGGTTGGTCTCGACTACGGCGTTGAAGACCATGCCCCGGTATCCGTCCGCCCTGGCGGCGGCCAGGACGTGCTCGGCGAGGGCGCGGCCGGTGCCGCGGCCGGCCCGGTCGGGGTCGACCATGAATCCCGCGTTGGCGATGCGGGCGGCGGGGCCGCCGTAGTTGGGAGTGACATAGGCGGAGGCGACGACGGTGCCGGTGTCGTCCTCGGTGACGTAGACGCGTTTCGCGGGGTTCATCCACAGGGCCCGGGCGTCCTGCTCGGACGTGTCCGGGTCCCAGGCGTAGGTCTCGCCTGCCGCCACGATGCGGTGCCAGAAGGGCCAGATGTGCGGCCAGTCGTCGGCCGTCGATTCCCTGATCAGCATGGGCGTGAGTCTCGCACGCCCATGCAGCCGGCAGATCCCGCGGGTGGCGCCGCGGGTCAGTCCACGCTGGGCAGGATGTGGGGCTCGGCGAGATCCTCCTCGTACCCCGCGAGGCGGATCGGGGCGGACCTGGCCCACACGTCGAGGCTGCCGAGCTCTCCGGGCCGGCGGCCCGCTCGCTCGGTGCGTTCCTTGGGGCGTTGCTCTGGATTCGTCGTCTCCGGTGTCACCGCGCACTCCTTATGTGTCGGGTCACCCTCGGGGCCTGTACCGCCAGTCTCCTGTCCGGCACCCGGCGCCCGCTCGGGTGTGAGTCGAATGCAGTTCGGACGCGGTGGCGCCGGTAACTCGTGCGAGAACAGGCCGTTGTGAACCGGCTTGTCCCATGACGGACCTTGGGCGTGGGTAGTGCCCTGTGCGGCCGTCCGTCTGCCTCAGATTAACCAAATGAGCGGGGGTGCGCTCTATGGGGCTCAAAACATGGGGGAACCATTGCCTTTCGCTCCGCGTACAGTTGACCCTGTTCCAGCCGGTTTCGCCCGCTTGTGCACTGCGCGCGACTCACCCGTTCAGCCCACATCGCCGACCACGCATTCGAATGTCGGCGGCGACGGGACGCACAGTTAAATTGCCGTTGGCTGCGGCGCAAGCTCGTCATGGTCTCCTGCTGGTCGGCAACGGCTGTCTCGTGGGAGGACCGAGGCATGGAACTGCGCAGCGTCGAGGAGCTGATGGACCTGCTGTACGCCTGCCGGGGCGAACGGTCCGCCGCGGAGCACGGCAGCGGGTCCGCGGACCTGCACGGGCACGCGCTGCGGACCGCCGCGCTGCTGCGCCGGCGTCGCCCCGCCGACAAGGAACTCCAGGTGGCCGGCCTGGTGTCGCCCGTGGGCCGGCTGCTGTGGCCCGGCAGCCATGCCGGCCGGACCGCGGACGTGGTGCGGCCGCTGCTCGGTTCGCGCGTCGCCCGCCTGCTGCGCCGGCACGCCCATCCGGACGCCTGGGCCCACGACGACGATCTGGTCAGCCTGCGCCAGGCCGACGAGGAGGCTCGCACCACCGTCTTCGACGCCGGGGTCCTGGAGGACTGGCGCACGGTACTGGAGCTGACGGCGGCGCGGAACTCGCGGCTGGGCGCCGTCGAGTGAGCCGCCGTGGGCCCGGCCCACCGCCGACCAGCCCGCCTGCCCGACCACCGCCGGCCCGGCCCATCGCCGTAGGCCCCGGTGGGTCCGTCACCACTTGCCGGGTGCGTAGTCCTTGAGGAAGACGCCGTACAGGTCCTCGCCCGCCTCGCCTCGCACGATCGGGTCGTAGACGCGGGCGGCGCCGTCGACCAGGTCGAGCGGGGCGTGGAAACCGGCCTCGGCCAGGCGCAGCTTGTCGTAATGAGGACGCTCGTCGGTGATCCAGCCGGTGTCGACCGAGGTCATGAGGATGGCGTCGGTGTCGAACATCTCCTGGGCGCTGGTCCGCGTCACCATGTTCATGGCGGCCTTGGCCGCGTTGGTGTTCGGGTGGCCCGCGCCCTTGTAGCCACGGGCGAACACGCCCTCCATGGCGGAGACGTTGACGACGTAGGCGCGTCCCGCGGTCGCCTTGCGCGCGGCCTCGGCCATCGCCGGCCGCAGCGCGCTGATGAGGATGAACGGGGACGTGTAGTTGCACAGCTGGGTCTCGAGCAGTTCCACCGGGGAGATCTGCTCGATGGTCTGGACCCAGGTGTTGCTGTCGACGACGTCGGGGACCAGGCCGCCCGCGTCGATGGCGGTGCCCTCGCGGTGCCGGACCACACTGGCGTTGCCGGCGACCAGGGCGAGGTCGGCCACCTGCTGCGCGTCGAGTCCCGACGCGCCGACGGGCAGCGCCGCCAGCCCGTCCACGGCACCGGAGTTGAAGGCGCCGATGACCTGGTGCGCGGGCAGTTCACCGGCCGGCAGCGGGGCGCTCTCGCCCTCGACGAGCGCGGCGTAGGCGGAGGGCAGGCGGCGCACGGTCTGGGTGGCGTTGTTGATCAGGATGTCGAGCGGGCCCTGCTCGGTGACCCGCTCGGCCAGGGCCACGGCCTGGGCCGGGTCGCGCAGGTCGATGCCGACGACCTCCAGGCGGTGGATCCACTCCCCCGAGTCGTCCATCGCCTTGAAGCGACGGATGGCGTCCTTGGGGAAGCGGGTCGTGATCGTGGTGTGCGCGCCGTCGCGCAGCAGCCTCAGCGCGATGTACATGCCGATCTTGGCCCGGCCGCCGGTGAGCAGCGCGCGCTTGCCGGTGAGGTCGGCGCGGGCGTCGCGGCGGGCGCGGTTCTCGGCGGCGCAGCTCTGGCAGAGCTGGTGGTAGAAGTAGTCGACCTCGGTGTACCGCTGCTTGCAGATGTAGCAGGAGCGGGGGCGCTGGAGTATCCCCGCGATGGTGCCCTCCTCGGTGCGGGAGGAGGGCAGGATGCCTTCGGTCTCGTCGTCGATGCGCTCGGCGGAACCGGTGGCGGTGGCCTCGGTCACCGCCTTGTCGTGGGCGGTCTTGGCGGCCCGGCGCTCCTGACGGCGGCGCTGCTTGACCATCCGGTAGATGTGCGAGGTGGCCCGGCGGACCCGGATCGCGTCCGGGTGGTCGAGGTCGATCCCGTCGAGTTCCTCCAGCACGCTCAGGCAGACGGCGAGCCGCTCCGGGTCGATACCGGGGCCGTACGCCGCCTCGTCACCGGACGCGTACGCCGTCGCCTCGTCCCCGGACTCGTACACCACCTCGTCCGTGGTCGCCGAACCGTCCTGTGTCACCGTCATCGCCGCTGCCGTTCCCTGGTCACGTCGCGGCGCTCGAGACGCGTCCGCTTTCGAACAGCGGATTTTATTCGGCGCCGGGGCACGGAGCCAAACCCGTGCGCCTCAGGGACCGCAGGCGGTGAGCAATGTCTCCACCTCCTCGGACAGGGCCAGGGCCAACCGGTCGAGGTCCGGCACCGCCTTCGCGTCGGCGACCAGGCCGTAGTGGACCCGTCCGCGGTACGTCGAGACGGCCACCGCCAGGGAGTGGCCGCGGGCCAGCGGCGCCAGCGGGTAGACCTCGGTGAGCGGGTGGCCCGCGAGCCGCAGACCGAGGCTGGGCAGGGGCACGCTGGTGACCAGGATGTCGAACCAGAGCCGGGCCGCCTGCCCGACCAGTGGCCCGCCGAGCCGGTGACCGAGTGCGGGCACGTGGTCGGCGAGCAGGGCGACGGCACCGGCTCCCCGTCCCGGCCCCGCGTCCTTGTTGCGGTCCATGGCGGTGCGGACCGCGTCGAGGCGGGACAAGGGGTCGGGGTCGCCGACCGGAAGCCGTATCAGGTAGCCGGAGAGCCGGTTTCCCTGTGGGTGGGCGGCGCGGGGGCGGCGCTTGGCGACGGGGATCAGGGCGCGCGGCGCGACGCCCTCACTGCCGTCGCCGCGCTCGTCCAGCCAGCGGCGCAGGGCGCCGGCGACGACCGCGATCAGGACGTCGTTGACGGTGCCGCCGACGGTCTTGCGCACCCGGTGCACGTCGTCGAGGTCGATGGCGACGCCCGCGGTGCGACGGGTGCCGGAGGACGCCGCGGTGAGCGCGGCCGAGGAGCGCACGTCGAGGGTGGACAGGGCCGCGGCGGCGCCGATGTCGAGGGCGCGTCCCGCGTCGGACAGGGCGCCGCGCACCCGCCGGGGCAGTCCGCGCACGTCCGGCAGGAGACCTCGCACGTCCGGCAGGAGGCCGCGCGGGGGCTCCTCGGGGCGTGGCCTGGGCGCGGGCAGGTCCATCGGGTCGAGGATCCCCGCGGCGAGGGTCAGGGCCCGCAGGCCGTCGGCCAGGGCATGGTGGAACTTGAACAGCACGGCGAAGGAGCCGCCGTCCGCGCCCGGCAGCACATGGGCCTCCCAGGGTGGCCGGCCGCGCTCCAGCGGGCGTTCCATGAGGCGGCCCGCCCGGGCGTGGAAGTCCGTCGTCGGGGCGTGCAGCCTGATGTGGTCGAGCGGGTCGAAGCCGGGGTCGGGCTCGCGGGTCGCGCCGCCGAACGCGAACGGCCGCCGCAGGGCGAGCGGCGGCTGCCAGGTGTCCCGGATCCGCATCCGCAGTCCGGGCACCGCGGGAGCGCGGGCGGCGAGCAGGTCCGCCGCGTGGGCACCGGCCGTTGGCGAGTCGGCCTCGAAGACCCCGACCGCGCCGAGGTGCATGGGGTGCTCGGCGGACTCGATGTTCCAGAACGCCAGGTCGAGGGGAGCGAGCGGATCGGGAGTCAAGGGCTTGCCTCGCAAGGACGACGCACGGACGACGGATGAACAAGCAGTCAACCGTCCCCCGCCGATTACGGTCAAGTACGATCAAGCTACGCACAGTTAACAGCAGATTAAAGTCCCGCTGCTGCGAGAGGGGTGGGACTCCAGGGACTCATGGGGCGCCTGTGCTCACGTCAGCGGCGGCGGTGCCGCCTGTGCCGTGGTTCCCCACCCGGACGGCTGCGGGCCGACCGTGTCTCGCTGACGTCGGGACCGGTTCCGGCGCACCGGCTGGGAACGGTTCACCCGTCGGTGAGGTCCCGGCCGGCCGTGCGGCCCGCGCCGCCGGGGCGGTGAGCAGCGGCGGACGCTGTCACCACCCCGGCCACACGCGGGCGCGGGCGCCGGGTGTCAGGTACGGGCGCGCACGCGGACGTCAGATGCGGGCACGCACGCGGACGTCAGGCTGTCGGACACCCTGCGGGAGTGGGCTGGGAGGCGTCGTGGATCAGGGCCTCGTGGGCGGCCTTCACCCGCTCGACGTCCGGCTTGAGGACCTTGCGGTCGTAGGTCGTCAGGCCGTTCAGCTCGCCCTCGACGTCCGAGATCTGGGTGTACACGGCGCCGTTGCTGCCCCGGCACACCAGGGCGCGCACCTCGTCGAGCTTGGTGAGGTAGTCGTCGGTGTACGTCTGGGGGTCGACGTCGACGTACGACTGCTGCACGGACCAGGCGTGTCCGGGCACCGCGAGACCGAGTCCGCCGTACTCGCCGGTGACCAGGGCGCGTTCGCCGTCCGGGGAGGGCGGCAGGGCGGGGCTCGGGTAGCCGTGCTCGTCCATGAGGTCGCCGGCGCCTCCGTCGGCCCCGAGGTTCAGGCCCGACTGGTTGTTGACGAGGCGGGTCGGGTCCCAGGCCTTGGCCTGCTCGGCGACGCGCTTGATGTCGTACTGCCCCCAGCCCTCGTTGAAGGTGACCCACATGATGATCGACGGGTGGCTGACGTGTTCGTCGATCATCTCCTTCATCTCACGCTCGAACCCGGCCCGGGAGGCGGCGTCCGGGTTCACCCCCGGGGTCATGGAGGGCATGTCCTGCCACACCATCAGGCCCAGCTTGTCGGCCCAGTAGAACCAGCGGTCGGGCTCGACCTTGATGTGCTTGCGCACGGAGTTGAAGCCGAGCTTCTTGTGCAGCTTCAGGTCGTACGCGAGGGCCTCGTCGGTCGGGGCGGTGTGCAGGCCGTCCGGCCAGAAGCCCTGGTCGAGGGTGGCCATCATGAAGACCGGTTCCCCGTTGAGGATCGTGCGCGGCACGCCGTTCACCTTCTCGACGGCGATGGAGCGCATCCCGAAGTAGCTCTCGACGTGGTCCCGTCCGACGGTCACCTTGAGGTCGTACAGGAACGGGTCGTCGGGTGACCACAGGCGAGGGTCGTGGATCTTCAGGGTCAGCGGCTCGCCGGTGCGTCCGCTCACCGTGGCGACCCTGCGGTGCCCCTCGTACGCCGTCGCCCTGATCCGTACGCCGTCGCGCACGCCCTTCGGCTCGACGGTCAGGGTGCCCGCTTGCGCGTCGATGGACGGGGTCAGCTTCAGGGAGTCGACGTGGTCCCGGGCGACCGGTTCCATCCATACCGTCTGCCAGATGCCGGAGCTGGGCGTGTACCAGATGCCGCTCGGGTCCAGGCTCTGCTTGCCGACCGGAGGGTTCTCGCCGCCCCGCGCGTCGGTCGGGTCGTAGACGCCGACGATCAGCTCCTGGGTGCGGCCCGGCTTCAGCGCGTCGGTGACGTCGGCACTGAACTTGTCGTAGCCGCCCTTGTGCTCGGCGACCCTGGTGCCGTTGACGTACACCTCGGACTGCCAGTCGACGGCGCCGAAGTTGAGCTTCAGCCGCTGTCCGTGGCCGATGTGCCAGTTCGCCGGAACCGTGAAGGTGCGGCGGTACCACATGCGGTCCTCGTGCCGCTGGATGCCGGAGAGCTGTGACTCCACCGGGTACGGGACGAGGATGCGCTCCTTCAGGTTCTTGCCCACCGGCGGCTGCTCGCCCGCCTCGGCGGCGGCGAACTGCCAGCGGCCGTTGAGGTTGCGCCAGGCGTCACGTGTCAGCTGCGGACGCGGGTACTCCGGGAGGGCGTTGTCCGGGCCCACCTCGTCGGCCCAGTCGGTGCGCAGTTCGTACGTGGAGTGGTTGTCGCCGCTGCTCCAGAAGGCCTTGACAACGTTGCCTCCGGCGTCGGTGAGGCCGCCTTCCCCGTCGTAGCGGACGTCGGCGGTGCCGGGGGCGTCGCCGTCCTTGTTGCCGACGACCGGCTGGTCGAGGGCGACGAGGAGGGCGGTGGGGTCGGCCGGGTCGACCTTCGCCTCGCCCAGGGGCCACTTGGCTCCGCCGATCACCGCTTCGAGGTGGTCGTCGAGGCCGGCCGGGGCCGCGGCGAGCGGGCGCGGGAAGTCGAGCTTGAGGGTGCGGCCGGTGGCCTGGACGGTGGTCGCCGTCGCGCCGTCGTAGTCGAAGCCGTCGGGCAGGCGGAACGCCGACTGCGGGACGGGCTCCTTGCTGCCGCCGGGCTCGGTCCAGCGCAGGTGGAGGTTGGAGCCTCCGTAGTGCTCGAAGTACTCCAGCTTGATGTCGTAGGACTGACCGGCGGTCAGCTCGACGGGTCGGGCGGTCTGTTCGCGGTCCCAGTCGTCGACCCAGTGGTCGATGGCGAGTTGCCCGCCGATCCAGAGGCGGAAGCCGTTGTCGCCGATGACCGAGAAGGTGTGGGCGCCGGTCTTCTCGGGCACCAGCTTGCCGGTCCAGCGGACGCTGACGTCGTCCGACTGCCCGGTGGCGAAGTTCAGCCGCGGCTCCAGGGTGTCGAAGTCGAGCTGCGGGTCGAAGCCGGTGGCCTTGAGTTCGTGGAAGTCGAAGGCTCCGGGGGCGGACTGGGTGTAGTACTCGCCCTTCAGGCCGTGGATCTCCGCGGCGCCGTCGTCGGCCGCGCTCGCGTTCGGCACGGCGGCGAGGCCGGCGACGCCGAGGGCGGCGGCGAGCAGTAACGCGAGTCGGTCTCTGAGTCGTTTGGTGCGCACTGACCCTCTCCTCGGAAACGGGTGGTGGCTGATGGCTCAGGGTTCGGACATCGATGTCGCGCATTTCTCACGCATGGCACACATCGATGACGTACATCGATGTAACAGCGGATGCGCAGTGGCATGACAACACGGATTCCGTTTGGCGTCCAGGGACATGACAACAACCCCGGACGCGTCGCGGGTACCGCACGCCCCGGGGCCGTCATCCGCCCCGTCACGGCACCGACCGGTCGGACTCCGGCGGCTCGGCAGACTCCGGCGGGCGCTCAGCAGACTCCGGCGGCCGGGCAGACCCTGGCGGCCGGGAGAAGCAGCAGTCGCCGCAGACCCCTGCGCCGGGCACCCGGTAGTACAGACAACAGCTGCGGCGCCTGAAGGCGGTGCCGGTGAGGGTGCCGGTTCCGGTGAGGAGAGGGTGGGCGAGCAGGCCGGCGGTCAGGGAGCGGGCGCGGGCGGCGGTGTCCCCACGGCCGTGGCGGCGGGCCCAGCCGTCCAGTTCGCGGCCGGCGCCGGCCAGCGCGGAGGCCGCGTTCCCCCACAACAGGCCGGTCGCGACGCGGTGGCGGGCGTGCAGGGCCGCCGCCAGGGGGCCAGGTGGCCATGGAGCACGACCTCCGCGATCGTGGCGACGTCACCCGGCAGGGGGCGCACCTCGGCCAGCCACAGGTCGTCGGGGGCGCCGGCGTCTGGGTCCCAGCGCAGCAGGGCCGGGGCGAGATCGGGAACGCCGCCGTAGAGGGCGGCGCACCCCAGCGTCACTGACCACAGGCGGGCCGCGAGCCCTTGGTGGGCCACGGAGGCCGCGACGCGGGTCTCGGGGGCGCGGAGTGCGGCGGCGACCTTCTGGACGCGGAAGGCAAGTGGGTCCTCCCCCACCTGTACGTGAACGTCCGGCGTAGCGTCTCCGCATCCTCGGGCGTACGCCTGCGCGAGGGTGGGGAGCCGCAGGGACGACCGCGACGCGTGCGTGGACGTGGACGTGGACGTGGACACGTGCAGGATGGAGAAGCCGCCCAGCGGGCGTAGTGCGGCAAGGCCGGGGTCGAGGTCCACGGAGATCAGTAGTATCAAGGCCGGCCCTCAGGGGCACGGGTCGGGGACCCGGTACTGGAGTCGCCCACCCTGGGGAGGACGGCGCCGCCCTCGTACTCCATCGGCAGTAGGACCCAATGAGTGCTCAGGGACGACGACGGGAAGACCCTGAGAAGGCATCGTGTTGTCCATGGAAGACGACCGTTCGCCGCGCCGGGCCCAGGGCTCCCGTCCCACGCAGAGGAGCAGCCGATGAGCGCCCTCGCGTTTTCCGTGCTGCTGTCGCTCGTCTCCGCCGTGGCGTACGCGGGCGGGGCGATCGTGCAGGAGCAGGTCGCGGCGTCCTCCCCTGGTGCTCAGTACGCTCCGCTGCGCCGGCCCGGCTGGTGGGCGGCGGTCGGACTCAACGGCCTCGGTGGCCTGCTGCACGTCGTGGCCCTCGCCCTCGGTCCGCTGAGCCTGGTGCAGCCGCTGGGCGCACTCACCATAGTGTTCGCCCTGCCCATGGCGGCGCTGTTCGTGGGCCGCAAGGCCGGCGCGACGGCCTGGCGGGGCGCGCTCATGGCGACGGTCGGTCTCGCGGGTCTGCTGTCCCTGGTCGGCGCTTCCGACGCGCAGTCGCTGAACTCGGGGCAGCGGGTCGGGGCGGCCGTCGTCACCGGTGGTGTGGTCGTGGCGCTCATGGTCGCCGGCCGGGCCGTGCACCGGCACCCGGCGGTGCGCAGCATCCTGCTGGCGACCGCGTCCGGCATAGCCTTCGGCATGTCCTCCGTCTTCACCAAGACGGTCGCGGTGGACTGGTCCGGGGGCGTGTCGGCCGCCGACCTGCCGTCCCTGGCCGTGATCGGCGTACTCGCCACGGCCGGCATGCTGCTCTCCCAGGCCTCCTACCGGGGCGCCGGCCTCGCGGCGCCGCTGGCCACACTCACGGTGGTGAACCCGGTGGTGGCCGCCGTGGTCGGCATCACGATGTTCGGCGAAACCTTCCGCTACGGCACGACCGGCACCGCGCTCGCCCTGGGCTGCGGCGTGGTGACCGCGGGCGGACTGATCCTGCTGACCACGGAACGGATCGCGCGGGAGGCGGCCGAGGCCGACGAGGAGGCCGTGGCGTCCGCCGGCCAGGAGCCCCTTCCGTCGGCGGCCGGAGCGGGGACGTTCGAAGCGACGGCGCCCGAAGCCGGGACGATCGGAGCGGGAACGGCGTCGGCGTCGTCGTCATCGTCGGTCGAGAACGTGCTGGCGCGGGAAGAGCACGAGCAGCGGGTCACTTCGCCGACCGACAAGGTCTTCCTGCCCTCCCCCGTGTCACCACCGCTCCCGGACCCGGCTCCCGACGAGGAGACGTACGAGACCCGGGAGCCGTCGGAGAGCGGCGACACGCGGCTCTCCGACGGCCCGCGCTCCGACGGCCCGCTCTCCTACGGCCCCTTCTGCGGTGCTCCCTTCGTCCCGCCGCGCGTTCTCGGCCGGCGCCGGGTGCGGATCAGATCCTGACCCCGCCGGCCCGCAGATACGCCACCGGGTCGACATCGGAACCGAAGCCGGGCCCTGTCCGCACCTCGAAGTGCAGATGCGGGCCCGTGCTGTTGCCGGTGGAGCCCGAGCGGCCGATGCGCTGGCCCGCGCCCACCGACTGTCCGTCCTTCACGGAGATCGCCGAGAGATGGGCGTACTGGGAGTAGCGGCCGTCGGCGTGCCGGACGACCACCTGATAGCCGTAGGAGCCGCCCCAGCCCGCGCTGACGACCTGGCCCGCCGCGACCGACTTGACCGAGGTGCCGGTGGCGACAGGGAAGTCGACGCCGGTGTGGTAGCCCTTGGACCAGGAGGAACCCGCCTGGTGGTACGGCGTGCCGGTGGACGCGTCGACGGGGGCGACGACGCTGTCCGTCTTGGCCGCCTTCTTCGCCTTCTCCGCCCTGTCCTTGCCGCTGTCGGAGTTCGACGACCTCTTCGGCTGCTCCTGCCGCGGCTTGGCGGGCGCCTGCTCGGCCGCCTTCGCCTTCGCCTCGGGCTTCGCGGACGTCCTGGGCTTCTCGGCCGTCCTCGACTCGGAACGGGATGCCGCAGCAGCTCCTTCGCCGCGCAGTGCCAGGCGCTGGCCCGGCACGATCAGGTCGGGGTCCGTTCCGATCGCGTCGCGGTTGGCCTCGTACAGCCCCTGCCAGCCGCCCCGCACCTCCCGGGTGTCCGCGATGCCCGAGAGGGTGTCGCCGGTGATCACCGTGTACGTCTTGCCCTTGCCGACCCGGGACTGCGGGGTGGTCTGGGGCTGGACGTCCTTCACCGAGTCGGCCTTCTCGACGGCCTTCTTGGCGGGCTTCCCGGCGCCCTTCTTGGCGGGCTTCTGCGCGTCCTTCCCGGTGCCCGCGTCCCCGGCCGGCCGGATGTCGGGCGTGTCACCGCCCCGGCTCAGCCCGGCCCGCTCGGAGCACACCGGCCAGGCGCCGGGGCCCTGCCCGTCGAGTACCTTCTCGGCGACGGCGATCTGCTGGTCCTTGGTGGCCAGATCCGCCCGCGGGGCGTATTCGGTGCCACCGAACGCCTCCCAGGTGGACTGGGTGAACTGCAACCCGCCGTAGTAGCCGTTGCCCGTGTTGATGTCCCAGTCGTTGGTGGACTCGCAGGCCGCGACCTTGTCCCAGGTCTCCACGTCGGCCGCGTGCGCCGTGCCGGTACCCATGAGCGGGAGCGCCAGTCCCGCGCCGCCCGCGGTGACGGTCAGTGAGGCTCGGTTGATCCTGTTCGGCTGATACCGGCGGTGCCGACCGCGTACGGCCATGGATATCCCCCTCGACATGCGTCAGGAGGGGCAAAAGTAAGCGCTGCTAACAGGCCATGGCAAGACGGCAATCGGCCGGTTGGTCACGCCAAGTGGCCAAGAAGGGGTACCTGTTGGCCGGATGCGGCTTTCGCCCGCTGATGCAGCGGTCCTCTCCCGTGCGTACCGGAGTCCGCCGGACCGGGAAGTGCGACCGGCGTACGGGCACGTCAGGATGGTCGAGCACCGAAACCGGCCATACTGGCGGGCAGGACCGGCACCACAGACACAGGGCACCACAGACACCACTGACACCAAGGTCACTAGGAGCCAACCCAATGAGTGCTACAGCGCAGATCGGCGTCACGGGTCTCGCGGTCATGGGCCGCAACCTCGCCCGTAACTTCGCCCGCAACGGCTACACGGTCGCGGTGCACAACCGGACCGCGTCCCGCACCCACGCGCTGGTGGAGGAGTTCGGGAGCGAGGGCGATTTCGTCGTGGCCGAGACCGCCAAGGAGTTCGTGGCGGCGCTGGAACGGCCGCGGCGCCTGGTGATCATGGTGAAGGCCGGCGACCCGACCGACGCGGTGATCCAGGAGTTCGCCCCGCTCCTGGAGCCCGGTGACATGATCATCGACGGTGGCAACGCCCATTTCGCGGACACCCGGCGCCGGGAACGCGAACTGCGTGAGCAGGGCATCCACTTCGTCGGCACCGGCATCTCGGGCGGCGAGGAGGGCGCGCTCAACGGCCCGAGCATCATGCCGGGCGGCTCGAAGGAGTCGTACGAATCGCTCGGCCCCATGCTGGAGAAGATCTCCGCGAAGGCGGCGGACGGAGCGCCCTGCGTGACGCACGTCGGTCCCGACGGCGCCGGGCACTTCGTGAAGATGGTGCACAACGGCATCGAGTACGCCGACATGCAACTGATCGGCGAGGCGTACCAGCTGCTGCGCGATGTCGCCGGGTACTCCCCCGCACAGATCGCGGACATCTTCCGCACCTGGAACACCGGCCGCCTGGACTCGTACCTGATCGAGATCACGGCGGAGGTGCTGTCGCACGTGGACGGGGCGACGGGCAAGCCGTTCGTGGACGTGGTGGTCGACCAGGCGGAGCAGAAGGGCACGGGCCGCTGGACGGTGCAGATCGCGCTGGACCTGGGCGTTCCGGTGTCCGGCATCGCGGAGGCGGTCTTCGCCCGCTCGCTGTCCGGGCACGCGGCCCTGCGGGACGCCTCGCGCGGCCTGGCGGGTCCGAAGGCGTCTCCGCTGGGCGAGGCGGAGGCGGCTGCCTTCGCCGACCGGGTGGAGCAGGCACTGTACGCGTCGAAGATCGTGTCGTACACGCAGGGCTTCCACGAGATCGCGGCGGGCAGCGAGGAGTACGACTGGGACATCGACCTGGGCGCGGTCTCCGCACTGTGGCGCGGCGGCTGCATCATCCGCGCGGCCTTCCTCGACCGCATCCGCGCCGCGTACGACGCCCGGCCGGACCTGCCGAGCCTGCTGTCGGACGAGACGTTCGCGCAGGAGATCGCCGACGCCCAGGACGACTGGCGCGAGGTCCTCGTCGCCGCGACCCGTCAGGGCGTGCCGACGCCCGGCTTCGCCGCGGCCCTCGCCTACTACGACGCCCTGCGCGCGGAGCGGCTGCCGGCCGCGCTGACGCAGGGGCAGCGGGATTTCTTCGGGGCGCACACGTACCGGCGGACCGACCGGGACGGTGCGTTCCACACGCTGTGGGGCGGGGACCGGTCCGAGGTCACCGCGTAGTCGTACGTGGCGGGTGACGGGTGGCGGCGGGGCGATGGCTCAGGTGAGTGGCGGACCCGGTTCCGGGTTGGGCACCGGCTCCGGCCCCGGCGGGATCGGCGACGGTGAGG
>NZ_BAABCQ010000118.1:9847-25241 GCF_039539045.1 Streptomyces marokkonensis | reverse complement strand
ACTTCGCGCGGCCCGGCCGTTTTTCGTGCGTACGTTTTCTCGGTTCCCGGACATGATGTCCGACCGAGGGGCTACGGTATGCACCCACAAGGTGACATGCAGCAACGCCGGGAGAAACCTTGAGCGTTCCGTACGAGACGGCAGCGTACGAACCACCCGAGTCGCCCGAGTCTCCGGAGGAGCACCTCATGCGACTGCTGGGTCGCGCACTGAACTCGTTCGAGCTGCCCGACGAGACATTACGACAGCTGGACTGCGCGCTCGCGCACGACGGCTCCCTGCACTCCGCGCACCACAGCGCGGGGCTGCACCGCGAGACGTACCGGCACACCTGGCTGCTCGCCGACGGCTCGGCGCTCACTCTCTGGGAGCTGGTCCACAACACCGCCCCGGGCAGTGAACCGCAGCGCGAGGTGTACGTCGACGAGGAGGAGCTCCGCACCGCCACCGCACGGCTGGCGCTGCCGCCGGACACACCCGAATTCGAACTGCCCGTGCAGGTGCAGCTCTCTCCGACCCCCGCCCCGCGGCACGCCTACGTCCCCGACGCCTCGGCGGACCACGCCCGCCGGCTGCTGCGCCGCGCGGAGAACCCGGACCGGCCCGGCGATGCCCTCGCCGCCCGGCTGACGACGGCGTCCGCGCACCAGATCACCCAGGCCTTCGGCGGTCCCGGCCGCGCGGGCCGCGCCCGGATCGGTTTCTCGCTCTACGAGCACGCGTTCCTGCTGCGGGACGGTGCGGAGGTCTCTCTCTGGGAGGTCGAGCACACGGCCACACCCGACGGGCGGCACATGTGCGAGGTCTACGAGAGTGAGGACACCGCCCGCCGCGCGATGGAACGACGCGCGGCGCAGGTCTCCTAGCCAGGGGGTGTCGCCGGCGCGGGACGCGCGGTACGAACGCCGCGGGGCCGGGTCCCTCTCGGAAACCGGCCCATGATTCACCGACGCCGTCCGGCCCTTACGCGGCGGCCACCGGCTGCTTCGCCCCCGGTGCCGAGGCGGACGGGTCCGCGCCGCCGGGGCCCGGGGCCACCGCTCCCGGCGCCGGCTTGCGCAGCCCCTTGAGGACGATCACCAGGGCCGTGGTGACGCATACACCGGCCGCGATGGCGACCAGGTAGAGCAGCGGGTTGCCGATCAGCGGGACCACGAAGATGCCGCCGTGCGGGGCGCGCAGGGTGGCGCCGAAGGCCATGGACAGAGCGCCGGTGACGGCGCCGCCCACCATCGAGGACGGGATGACCCGCAGCGGGTCGGCCGCGGCGAACGGGATCGCCCCCTCGGAGATGAAGGAGGCGCCCAGCACCCAGGCGGCCTTGCCGTTCTCACGCTCGGCGGCGTTGAAGAGCCTGCCTCGCACGGTCGTGGCCAGCGCCATCGCCAGCGGCGGGACCATGCCGGCCGCCATGACCGTCGCCATGATCTTCATCGCCGAGTCACTCGGGTCGGAGACCGCGATGCCGGCGGTGGCGAAGGCGTAGGCGACCTTGTTGACCGGGCCGCCCAGGTCGAAGCACATCATGAGACCGAGCAGAGCGCCGAGCAGGACGGCGTTGGCGCCGGACAGGTCGCTCAGCCAGTCGGTCATCGCCGTCTGCGCGGACGCGATGGGCTTGCCGATCACCACGAACATCAGGAACCCGACGATCGCCGCGGAGATCAGCGGGATCACCACCACGGGCATGATGCCGCGCAGGGCCGCCGGGATGCGTACCCGCTGGATCGCCATCACCACGGCGCCGGAGATCAGACCGGCCGCCAGACCGCCGAGGAACCCGGCGTTGATGGTCAGGGCGATCGAGCCGCCCACGAAGCCGGGGACCAGGCCCGGCCGGTCGGCCATGCCGTAGGCGATGTAGCCCGCCAGCACCGGGACGAGGAAGGCGAAGGCCACGCCGCCGATCTGGTACAGCAGCGCCGCCCAGCTGTCCGCCTGCGACCACACGAAGTGGTCCATCACCGACGGTGCCTCGTTGATCTCGTAGCCGCCGATGGCGAAGCCGAGGGCGATGAGCAGACCGCCCGCGGCGACGAACGGGACCATGTAACTGACCCCGGACATCAGCCAGACGCGCAGCTTCGTCCCGTATCCCTCGCCGGACCCGCCGCCGCGTCCGACGGGCGTAGTCCCCTCGTCCCCGCCCGGCCCGCCCGGACCGGTCGGACCGCCCGCTGTGACCTCACCGCGGGCCGCCTTCCCGCGGACCTCGCCGATCAGCTCGCCGGGCCGGTTGATGGCCGCCTTGACGCCGGTGTCGACGGTGGGCTTCCCGGCGAAGCGGTCCTTCTCGCGTACGGGCACGTCGTGGGCGAAGATCACACCGTCCGCCGCCTCGATCACCGCCGGGTCCAGCCGGGTGAAGCCGGCCGAGCCCTGCGTCTCGACGACGACCTCGACACCGGACTCGCGGCCCGCGTTCTCCAGCGACTCGGCCGCCATGTAGGTGTGCGCGATGCCGGTGGGGCAGGAGGTGACCGCGACGATACGGAAGGGACGCCCGGACTCCCCGGGCTCCTCCGCCTCGTCGGTGCGGACCGCCTCGTCGGTGCGGACCGTGGCGGTCTCGGCGGAGGCCGCCGCCGAGACCGCCACGGAGTCCCCGGCGCCTTCCGAAGCGCCCTCCGGGGCGCCTGCGGAGGCACCCGCGGAGGCGCTCTCGGAACCGGTCGGCTCCTCTCCGCGGATCAGCGCCGCGGCAGCGGTCGTGTCGCCCACCGACCGCAGCGCGGTCGTGAACCCGGCGTTCATCAGCTGCCGGGCGAGCGAGGAGAGGATCGTCAGGTGGGCGTCGTCCGCGCCCTCCGGAGCGGCGATCAGGAAGATCAGGTCGGCCGGACCGTCCGCCGCCCCGAAGTCGACGCCGTCCGCGCTGCGCCCGAAGGCGAGCGTCGGCTCGGTGACGTGCTCGCTGCGGCAGTGCGGGATGCCGATGCCGCCGTCGAGGCCGGTCGGCATCTGCGCCTCACGGGCGGCCACGTCGGCGAGAAAGCCCTCCAGGTCGGTCACCCGACCCTGGGTCACCATCCGCTCGGCGAGGGCGCGCGCCGCCGCTTCCTTGGTGTCGGCGGACAGGTCGAGGTCGACCAGATCCGCGGTGATCATGTCACTCATCGCGGGCTCCTTAGCTCGCGTATCGCCCGGAACGTGAGGTGGTGGGCGGGGGCGGAGAGGGGGACGGGGGCGCTGCGGTGGGGATTGTGGACGGCTGCGTGAAGGGAGCCGCGGCCGGGGAACCGGCCTTGGTCGGGGAACTGGCCGCCGACGGAGAACCGGCCGTGGCCGGGGTCGAGGGCCAGGTGGGAGTTCATGACGCCGGCTCCTTCAGCTCACGGTCCACCGGCACTTGCGCCGTGACCGTCACCGCGCCCGGATCCAGGTCGGCCGGTGTCGGCATCACGCTGCCGGGCAGCTGGACGGCGGCGGCGCCGTGCGCGACGGCAGAGGCGAGGGCGTCCGGTCCCCCGCCCCCGGCGACGAGGAATCCGGCGAGCGACGCATCCCCGGCACCGACGTTGCTGCGTACGGCGTCCACCCGGGCGCTGCCGAACCAGGTGCCCTCGTCGGCCACGAGCAGCTGTCCGTCGGCGCCCAGGCTGGCGAGCACCGACCGGGCGCCCAGTTCGCGCAGTTCCTCGGCGGCCTTCACCGCGTCGCCGACGGTGGCCAGGGGGCGTCCGACGGCCTCCGCGAGCTCCTCGGCGTTCGGCTTGACCACGTCGGGCCGCTCACGCAGCGCCTGGAGCAGAGCGGGCCCGGAGGTGTCCAGCGCGATGCGGACGCCCGCGGTGTGCGCCCGGGCGACCAGGTCGGCGTACCAGGAGGGGGCGAGTCCGCGGGGCAGGCTGCCGCAGCAGGCGATCCAGTCCGCGCCGGGCGACTGGCGCCGTACGGTCTCCAGGAGCAGCTCCCGTTCGGCCGCCGACAGTTCGGGCCCCGGGGCGTTGATCTTCGTCAGGACACCGTCCGCCTCGGCGAGCGCGATGTTGGCCCGGGTGACCCCGGCGATCGGTACCGGCGCGACCTCGATGCCCTGGGCGTCGAGCAGCTCGGTGACGAGTGCGCCGGACGGGCCGCCGAGCGGCAGCACCGCGACGGTGCGCCGGCCGGCCGCCGTCACCGCGCGCGAGACGTTCACGCCCTTGCCGCCCGGGTCCACGCGCTCGCCCGTGGCGCGGACGACCTCGCCGCGGTGGAGGGAGGGGAGCTCGTAGGTGCGGTCCAGGGACGGGTTGGGGGTGACGGTGAGGATCATGCGCGTACTACTTCCGTGCCGGCACGCTCGATGGCGGTGGCGTCTTCGGGGCTCATCCCGCTGTCGGTGATCAGCAGGTCCACATCGCTCAGGGCGCCGAAGCGTGCGAAGTGCTCCTGGCCGTGCTTGGAGGAGTCGGCGAGCAGCACCACGCGGCGGGCGGCGGCCACCGCGGCCCGTTTGACCGCGGCCTCGGCGAGGTCGGGGGTGGTCAGACCGTGCTCGACGGAGAAGCCGTTGGCCGCCACCACCAGCACGTCGGCGCGGATCTCGCCGTACGCGCGCAGCGCCCAGGCGTCCACGGCGGCGCGCGTACGGTGCCGCACGCGCCCTCCGACCAGGTGGAGCTGGATGCCGGGGTGGTCGGCGAGGCGGGCCGCGATGGGCAGGCTGTGGGTGACGACGGTGAGCGACGCCTCCGGCGGGAGCACGGCGGCCATGCGGGCCACCGTCGAACCGGCGTCGAGGATCACCGTGCCCTCGGTCGGCAGTTCCGCCAGGGCCGCCTTGGCGATCCGGTCCTTCTCGTCGGCGGCCGTGGACTCGCGTTCGGCGAGGTCCGGCTCGAAGTCGAGCCGCCCGGCGGGGATCGCGCCGCCGTGCACGCGGCGCAGCAGCCCGGCGCGGTCGAGTGCCTTGAGGTCGCGTCGGATGGTCTCCGCCGTCACCTGGAACTCCTCGGCCAGCGACACCACGTCCACCCGGCCGCCGTCCCGGGCGAGCCGGAGGATCTCCTGTTGCCGCTCCGGTGCGTACATGATCGTTCGCCTCCGCCTGTGCTTTGCCTGTGCTTTTGCCTGTGCCGTGCCTGAGCTTGGGCATGTACTTGTGCCCGAACCTGTGGTTTCAGTCGGAGGCTACGCCCGGTATTCCGCAATGTAAACAGGAAAACGGAAGCAGTCGGACTCAAGCAGGCATGACCGGGCACCCCGGGCCTCACCTGACGGACGGCAGCGCGAAGCACGCCTGGAACGGCGAAGGGGGTCGGGCTCGATCCGAAAGGAGGGGGCTCAGCACGAAGAGGGGGCTCAGCACGAAGAGGGGGCTCAGCACGAAGAGAGGGCTCAGCACGAAGAGAGGCGGGCCCCGGCACCGAAGTACCGGGCCCGCCCTGCCCGCCCCTCCCCAATCATGGTGATCTCAGACCAGCGCGGGCTCCTTCTCCTCCGTCCGCCCCTCCTCCTGGGCCCCTTCCACGTGCTGGGCCGGCCGCTTGGGCAGCGCGAACATCAGCAGGAAGATGACGACCAGCACCCCGGCCACCCAGCCCAGCGCGTTCTGGAAGGCGTCGGCGTACGCCGGGCCGACGCGGGCCGGGGCCAGGTGGTCGCTCATGGTGCCGAAGAAGACCACCGAGACCAACCCCAGCCCCAGCGCGTTGCCCATCTGCTGCACGGTGTTGATGAGCCCGGACGCCGCTCCGGCGTGCTCGCGCGGCACCTGGGACAGCACCGCGTCCGTCAGCGGCGCGACGATCAGCCCCATGCCGACACCCATCACGACGAGCGGAAGCGCCATCTGCCAGGAGGTGATGCCGAGCCCGTACCGCTCGGACTCCCAGATGTAGAGCAGTACTCCGGCCGCCATGATCAGCGCGCCCGACTGGAGCACCTTGCGCCCGAACCGCGGGACCAGCTTCTGCACCGACACTCCCGCCGCCACGGAGACGGCGATCGAGAACGGGACGCCGGTCAGCCCGGCCCGCAGCTCGCTCCAGCCGAGCCCCACCTGCATGTACAGCGTCCAGACCAGGAAGAAGATGCCGAGCGCGATCCCGAAGACGGTCTGCACGGCGATGCCGGCCGCGAAGCTCTTCACCTTGAACAGCGACAGCTCGACCAGTGGCGAACCGTCCCGCGCCGTCTTGCGCCTCTCGTACGCCACCAGCACCGCGAGGACCACGAACGCGCCGGCCATCGACAGGTACCCCCACAGCGGCCAGTCCAGCTCGCGGCCCTGGGTGAGCGGGTAGACCAGCATCAGCAGACCCAGGGTGACCAGGGCGACCCCGACCAGGTCCAGCTTGAGGGCACGCGGCGCCTTGGACTCCGTGATGAAGCGGCTGCCGAGGATCAGACCGGCGACGCCGACCGGCAGGTTGATGAGGAAGATGGGCCGCCACTCGAGCCCGAAGAGGTTCCACTCGGTGAGCAGGGCGCCCAGCAGGGGACCGGAGACGGCCCCCAGCCCGACGATGGCGCCGAACAGCCCGAACACCTTGCCGCGTTCGTGCGCCGGGAAGGTGGCGTGCACGATCGACAGCACCTGCGGCACCATCAGCGCCGCCATGGCTCCCTGGAGGAGGCGGGAGGCGACCAGCATCTCCGGGTTCACGGCCAGGCCGCACAGCGCGGACGCCATGGTGAAGCCGCCGATGCCGATGAGGAACACCCGCTTGCGGCCGTGGATGTCGCCGAGCCGCCCGCCGGTGATCAGGCCGGCGGCGAAGGCGAGGGCGTAACCGGCGGTGATCCACTGGATCTGGCTGTAGGTGGCGCCCTCGTTCTCCCGGATCGACGGGATCGCGATGTTGACGATGGTGACGTCGACCAGGTCCATGAAGGCCGCGGTCATCACGATCGCGAGCGCGAACCAGCGACGCCGGTCGCCTGCGACGGACTGGGCGGGAGCGGGCCCCGGGGTGTGCGTTGAGGTCATGGAAGGAAGCTATGGCCGCAGTAGGACAGGTCGCGTCCTAGATGTGCGACATGCTCGGAACCATGACGACGGACACTCCGGCCCGGCTCCTGACGCTCCTCTCCCTCCTCCAGACGCCCCGCGAATGGCCCGGCGGCGAGCTCGCCGACCGGCTCGGGGTCTCCCGTCGCACGGTCCGGCGGGACATCGACCGGCTGCGCGAACTGGGTTACCCCGTGCAGGCGAGCATGGGTTCCGACGGCGGCTACCGGCTGGTGGCCGGCAAGGCGATGCCGCCGCTCGTCCTCGACGACGAGGAGGCCGTGGCCATCGCGGTCGGGCTGCGCGCCGGCGCCGGTCACGCGGTGGAGGGCCTGGACGAGGCCTCGGTACGGGCACTGGCCAAGCTGGAGCAGGTGCTGCCGGGCCGCCTGCGCCACCGCGTCACCACCCTCCAGGCCGCGACGACACCGCTCACCAGCGGCGACGGACCGAACATCGCGCCCGAGACACTGACCGTCATGGCCTCGACGGTGGCCGGACGGGAGCGGCTGCGGTTCGCCTACCGCACGGGGGACGGCATCGAGTCGCGGCGCGTGACGGAGCCGTACCGGCTGGTGTCGACGGGCCGCCGCTGGTACCTGGTCGCCTACGACCTCGACCGGGACGACTGGCGGACCTTCCGGGTCGACCGGGTGAGCGAACCGTTCGCCACGGGCGCCCGGTTCGCGCCGCGCGAGCTGCCGACCGGGAGCGCGGCGGAGTACCTGCGGCGCTCGATGCGGCGGCACGGCGACTCGTACGAGATCGTGGTCGCCTTCGGCGCGCCGGCCGAGGTCGTCGCGGCACGGCTTCCGCAGTGGCTCGGGACCCCGGAGGCGGCGGACGGCGGCGCGTCGTGCGTCCTGCGGGCGACCGTGTCCGACGCGGTGGAGTGGATGGCGGTACGTCTCGCGATGCTGGGGGTGGACTTCCGGGTGCGGGAGCCGACGGAACTGGTGGAGTGCGTACGGGCCTTGGGAGAGAGGCTGGCGAGGGCGTCGGGGGGCGCATGACGACTCCGTCCGCCGCCGCGGGCTTCCGGGGCTACGGCGTACGAGCACCCTCCCAATCGACTCCCCGGACCGCCTCGAGATTCCGCAACGCCAACTCCAACGGACTCCGCGCCCCGTCGGACGCGTCGCCCTCGTCCGAGGATTCCACGGACGAGGATTCCTCGGACGAGAGCACCTCGGGGGAGGCCGCCCAGTACTCCACCGCCACCCGCACCGCCGCCCCCGCGACGGCAGCCGCGAAGTGCGTGGTGGGAGATCGCTCCAGTCGCGCGGCAACGTTGTCGTCACCGTGCGCCATCCGCGTGGCCAGCACCTTCACGAGCCCCCGCTCCGCCGTCCGGCAGACCTCCGCCCACACCTTCCGCAACGCCGGGCTGCTCTCGGCCAGCCGGATGAGGGTCCGGGCCCACTCCCAGGACGGCGCGGGAACCCCGACGCCCGGCGTCAGCGTGTGCCGTACGGCGTGTTCCAGGGCCGCGGGCGGGGACAGCTCGGCAGGTGCCTCGCGCACCGCCCGCGCCCAGCGTTCGGCGCCCAGGGCGTAGAGCGGGGCGACGGCCTCTTCCTTGGTCGCGAAGTAGCGGTAGAAGGTGCGCGGGGCGACGCCGGCGGCCCGGGCGATGTCCTCGGCCCGGGTGGCCCGCAGCCCCTGGCTCACGAAGAGGCGGGCCGCCGCGCGGGCGATCTCCATCCGGGTCTCGGCCTTGCGCCGCTCGGTCAGGGAGACGGGCACCGGTCCGCGCGCGGGGGACGCCGATGACGAGGGAACGGTGCTCGCCGACGATGCGGGGAGTGAAGGGGCACTGCCCGCCGACGATGAGGATGAAGGAGTCCTGCTACTCACTTCGGCAGGCTATGCCGCTGTGGCAGAATCTGCCATTCGGCGGGCCACCCCGGGGTTCAGGTTCGGGGTGCCCCGCCTCCCCGGTCTGCCCCGCTCCCGACCTGCGCCGCTCCCTCGTCCGCTCCGTCTCGTGGCCTGCTTGCGCTCCCCCATTGGAAGGAGCCGGGCCCGGCGCCCCGGGGGGAGAGGCGCCGAGCCCGGCTCGGGGAGGTCCCGGCGCCGGGGGGAGTGCGTCGGGACGTGGTCCGAAGTGACGGAGAGGCCCGCCCAGGGCCGCCGCCCGGGCCCGGATTGCTGGGAATCGCTGGGCCCGGAGTCTGCCCGGAGTTCTATTTCCCGGCCTCCGCCGGTTGAAGCAGCGTTACACGGCCAAGTTTGCGCGGGGTTCGGCCACCGGCGTACGCCCCACGCGTCACGTCGCGCCCCCGCATCACACCACGCCGCCGGTGACGGCACCACCGCATCGCGTCCGCGCCACGCCGTCACCCTCGCGTCGTCCTTCGGCGGTGGCCCGCCGCCGCCCGCCGCCGCCCGCCGCCGCGCCGGGCGACGCCCTACGCAGCCGCCTCGAAGCCGGTGTCGCGGGCCAGCTTCTTCAGCTCCAGCAGTGCGTGCTTCTCGATCTGCCGGATGCGCTCGCGGGTGAGGCCGTGCTCCTTGCCGACCTCCGTCAGCGTACGCTCGCGGCCGTCGTCTATGCCGTACCGCATCTTGATGATGGAGGCCGTACGCGAGTCGAGGCGGCCGATGAGGTCGTCGAGCTCCTCGCTGCGCAGCAGCGTCATCACCGACTGCTCGGGCGACACGGCGGAGGTGTCCTCGAGCAGGTCGCCGAACTGGGTCTCACCCTCGTCGTCCACCGCCATGTTCAGCGAGACGGGGTCGCGGGCCCAGTCGAGTACGTCGGTGACGCGCTCCGGCTTGGAACCGAGCTCGGCGGCGATCTCGGCGGGCTCCGGCTCGCGGCCGTGCTCGCGGTTGAACTCGCGCTGGACGCGGCGGATCCGGCCCAGCTCCTCCACCAGGTGGACGGGCAGCCGGATGGTGCGCGACTGGTCGGCGATGGACCGGGTGATGGCCTGACGGATCCACCAGGTCGCGTACGTCGAGAACTTGAAGCCCTTGCGGTAGTCGAACTTCTCGACCGCGCGGACCAGGCCGGCGTTGCCCTCCTGGATGAGGTCGAGGAGCGGCAGACCGCTGCGGGGGTAGCGGCGGGCGACCGCGACGACCAGCCTCAGGTTGGAGCGGATGAAGACGTCCTTCGCCCGCTCGCTTTCCTCGATCAGGGCCCGGAGCTCCTCCCGGGTGGCGTCCGCCCCGGTCTCCTCGTAGCCTTCGAGGACCTGCCGCGCGAAGACACCCGCCTCGATGGTCTGGGACAGCTCGACCTCCTTGGCGGCGTCGAGCAGCGGTGTCCGCGCGATCTCGTCGAGGTACATGCCGACCAGATCGCGGTCGGCGAGCTCGCCGCCGTTGGCGCGGACGCTGGTTGCCGCGTCGGAGGTCCCGCCGGTGGCGGACTTACGACGGGCGACGGCACGGGTTGCCATGCGTGCTCCCTTGCGATGGGTGGTTCAGCGGGTGGTCCTGGTGGTCACTGTGGACGCTCGGCGCCGTGTGGCGTTGTCCTCCGGTCTCGGATCCGGTCTCCGGCCTCTGTCGGGACTCTCCTCGGGTGCCCTGCATCCGATGGAAACAACGACTGGAATCCGGACAGAATTCCCAACCCGCCCCCCGATTTTTCTGATCATGCAGTACCCTGTGCCGCCACACGAGGAGGCGTGATGCGGACGGGACGTACGGAGGTCCAGGTCAGACCGGGAACCGAGGACGACCTCAAGGCCCTCACCGACCTCTACAACCACTACGTCCGTGAGACGCCCGTCACGTTCGACACCGAACCCTTCGCCCCGGAAGAGCGCCGCCCTTGGCTGCTCTCCCACCCTGAAGACGGCCCGCACCGGTTGAGGGTTGCCGCGGACGCGGACTCACAGGAGATTCTGGGGTACACCACATCCAGCCCCTATCGGGCGAAGCCCGCGTACGGGACCTCGGTGGAGACCACCGTCTACGTCGCCCCGTACGCCGGCCGTCGCGGCATCGGCACACTTCTCTACGCGGCCCTCTTCGAGGCCTTGGCGGACGAGGACCTGCACCGCGCCTACGCGGGCATCGCGCAACCCAACGAGGCCTCCGCCCGATTGCACGAACGTTTCGGCTTCCGGCGTGTCGGCACGTACCGCGAGGTGGGCCGCAAATTCGGCCGGTACTGGGACGTCGCCTGGTACGAAAGGCCGCTCTAACGAGGCGCTCCTCCACGAGAGGACAAGCCGTTCCAGCCCCTCCCGTATTCCGTGTCCGTCCCGTGCCCGGTCAGCCGAACTGCACCGACCGCTTGGCCAGCCCCATCCAGAACCCGTCGATCACGGACTTCCGCAGGTCGAGCTCACCGACCGCGTCCGCCGCCCCCATCGTCACGAACAGCGGGGCGAAGTGCTCGGTGCGCGGGTGGGCGAGCAGGCCGGCCGGGGACTTGCGGGCGAAGTCGACAAGCCCGTCCACGTCACCGGCCTCCAGCGCACGCCGACCCCAGTCGTCGAACTCCGCGGACCAGGCGGGAACGCCGCTTTGTCGCAGCGCGGCAAGGTTGTGGGTGAAGAAACCGGAGCCGATGATCAGTACCCCCTCGTCGCGCAGCGGGGCGAGCCTGCGGCCGGTCTCCATGAGCCGTGTCGGGTCGAGGGTCGGCATGGAGACCTGGAGGACCGGGATGTCGGCGCCGGGAAACATCTCGACGAGCGGCACGTACGCGCCGTGGTCGAGGCCGCGGTCGGGGACGTCCTGCACGGGCGCCGCGGGGGCGCGCAGCAGCTTGCGTACGGACTCGGCGAGCGCGGGGGCGCCGGGAGCCTCGTAGCGCACCTGGTAGTAGTGCTCCGGAAAGCCCCAGAAGTCGTGGACCAGGGGGACGGTCCGGGTGGCGCCGAGGGCGAGCGGGGCCTCCTCCCAGTGGGCGGAGACGACGAGGATCGCCCTGGGGCGCGGGAGGGCGGCGGCCCACGCGGCGAGTTCGCCGGGCCAGACGGGATCGTCGGCGAGGGGCGGGGCACCGTGACTGAGGAAGAGGGCGGGCATGCGCTCCTGAGCGGCGGCGGACATGGGGCGGGCGACTCCAGTACTTGAACTCTCAATCTTTATCTCGTTCGAATCTACCCTCCGTTTGTTTAAGATTCAAGAAATGGATCCGTACCATGGATACATGAACACGGCACCCATCCCGGCACCCGCTCCGCCCCCCGCCGACGAGCCCCGCTGGCTCACCGCCGAGGAACAGCGCGTCTGGCGCTCCTACATCGAGGCCTCCACCCTTCTCGAGGACCATCTCGACCGCCAGCTCCAGCGCGACGCGGGCATGCCCCACATCTACTACGGCCTGCTGGTCAAGCTCGCCGAGTCACCGCGGCGGCGGCTGCGGATGACGGAGCTGGCCCGGCACGCGAAGATCACCCGCTCCCGCCTCTCGCACGCCGTCGCCCGCCTGGAGAAGAACGGCTGGGTACGCCGGGAGGACTGCCCTTCCGACAAGCGCGGCCAGTTCGCCATCCTCACGGAGGAGGGGTACGAGGTGCTGAGCCGGACCGCGCCGGGCCATGTGAACGCCGTACGACAGGCCGTGTTCGACCGGCTCACGCCCGAACAGCAGAAGTCCCTCGGCGAGATCATGCGGATCGTCGCCGAGGGACTTCAGCCGAGCGAAACGGGTGCGGACCTGCCCTGGCTGCGCTGAGCGCGCGGCCGGGGCAGGTCCCGGGAACCGTGCGTGAGAGGCGTCCCTTCTTCCCGCGCACGGATGGAACCGGATGGAACTTCGTGGGACCGCAGAGCCCGAAGGGGTACCGAGACCGGCTTCGTCAGTGGGCGACGACCGGCACCGGCAGCTCGCCCTCGACCGCGTCACCCGACCCGGAGCCGGAACCCGCGACGGCGTTGCCGCCCGGGCGGCCGGCGTTGACGAAGGTCAGGGCGATCACGGCCGCCGCGACCAGGATGCCGACGGCGAACCAGATGGCGCTGGTGTAGCCCTCCACCTGCCCCTCCAGCTGGACCAGCTGCTGCTGGGACCGGGTGGCCGCGCCGCCGATGTTGTCGGCGATGTAGGACGTGGTGGCCGAGGCGGCGATCGTGTTCAGCAGCGCCGTACCGATCGCACCGCCCACCTGCTGCGAGGTGTTGACCATCGCGGAGGCGACACCGGAGTCCCGCGGCTCCACACCCATGGTGGCCAGGGACATGGCCGGCATGAACGCCGTACCCATGCCGAGGCCGAGCAGGAGCATGCCGGGCAGCAGCACGCCGGCGTACGAGGTGTTGAGCTCCAGCTGGGTCAGCAGCAGCATGCCGACGGCGGCGACCAGGAAGCCGGGGCCCATCAGCAGCCGGGGCGCGACCCGGGTCATCAGGCGGGTACCGATCTGCGTGGAGCCCGTGACCATGCCCACGACCATCGGCAGGAAGGCGAAGCCGGTCTTCACCGGCGAGTAGCCCTGCACGATCTGCAGGTAGTAGGTGAGGAAGAGGAACAGGCCGAACATCGCGATGATCGCCAGGCCCAGCGAGAGGTAGATGCCACCCCGGTTGCGCTCGGTGACCACGCGCAGCGGCAGCAGCGGGGCCTTGACCTTCGACTCGACCAGCACGAAGGCGAGGAGCAGTACGGCGGCACCGACGAACATTCCGACGGTCACCGGGTCGCTCCAGCCCCCGGACTCGGCGCGGGTGAAGCCGTAGACGAGCGCGACCAGACCGAGGGTGGACAGGAGCACGCCGGGGACGTCGAGCGGCGAGCGGTTGCGGCCGCCCTGCGGCTCGCGGACGAAGAGGTACGCACCGGCCGCGGCGACGACCGCGAACGGGATGTTGACGAAGAACGTCCAGCGCCAGTTCAGGTACTCGGTGAGGAAACCGCCGAGGATCAGACCCACGGCGGCGCCGCCGCCGGCGATCGCACCGTAGATGCCGAAGGCCTTGGCACGCTCCTTGCCGTCCGTGAACATGACGGCGAGCAGGGAGAGCGCTGCGGGCGCGAGCAGGGCACCGAAGACGCCCTGGAGGGCTCGGGAGCCGAACATCATCGCCTCGTTGGTGGCCGCACCGCCGAGCGCGGAGGCGGCCGCGAAGCCGGCCAGCCCGAGGACGAAGGTGCGCTTGCGGCCCCATAGGTCGGATATCCGCCCGCCGAAGAGCAGCAGGCCACCGAAGGCGAGGGCGTAGGCCGTGACGACCCACTGCCGGTTGCCGTCGGAGATGCCGAGGTCCTGCTGGGCGGAGGGCAGGGCGATGTTCACGATGGTGGAGTCGAGGACGACCATCAGCTGGGCGAGCGCGATGAAGACGAGCGCTTTCCAGCGGCCGGCGTCGGGGACGCCGGGGGCGCCTGGGACGCCGGAAGCCTTGACGGCTGTTGCAGACATGGGGGTACCCACTTCGGGACTTCGTGACGGAAAAAGGCGTGTAAAGGGACGACTGGGCCTGCGGCGACGGCCAACAGCGGCCGCCGTCCTGTGTTCAGACGGTCAGGAATCGCGGAACTGGTCGGTCATGAAACGCGGAGAACTGGTCGGACGGGAGCCGCCGAACCACTGGGGGAGCGGATGTCGCGGAACTACGGGTGGAACGGAAGTCAGTCGCGGGACTACGGGTCGCAGGGCCGGCGCAGATCCTCCAGGGTCACGGCCGTGCCCGGCAGGGCGGAGCGGGCCGGAGCCCGCAGCCCGTCCAGGAACAGCTGCAGATGACGGTGGACGAACCGGTCGGCGCTCAGACACCCCGTACCGGCCGGGGGCCGGCTGAGCTGGGCCGCGGCGGTCATCAGGTCGCCCACGCCCACGTCGTCGCGGAGCTGACCGGCCGCCTTCGCCCGGCCCATGACCTCGGCGACGAGCAGCTCGACCCTCTCGCGCGCCGCCTCCAGGTCGGGGTGGTACTGGTCGAACGTGCTGGAGACCATCGGGCACAGGGCGCTGATCCGCTCGTCGGCGGAGACGTGCACGAAGCGCTCCAACGCTTCGAAGGCGTCGCCGGTCTCCGCGAGCGCGAGCTCGGCCGCACGTGCCGTACGGTCCATGACCGAGCAGACGACCTCGCGGACGAGGGCGTCGCGGTCGGGGAAGTTGCGGTACACCGTGGCGTTGCCGACGCCGGCCCGACGGGCGACGTCGTCGAGCGGCACGTCGGGGCCGTGCTCGACGAACATCTCCCGGGCGGCGGTGACGATCCGCTCCCGATTACGCAGGGCGTCGGCGCGGGGCCGGGTCACCTTGTGCTGCTCGGGGGTCGCGGTCCGCACGGCGTACTCCTTCGAGAACTGGGTTCGCGATCCGGGGAGGAATTCCCCGCTTCGCTCGGACACAGGGCTAAACGGGGAAACGATCCCCGCTTATTTCCGGGCCCCGAAGAGATTTGCCGTGACCCGCGTCACACGGGCTTGCCCGGTGAGGATCCGCGCGGGAGCCCCACCACGGAGAACCACGGCACCACCACGGGCACCACCACGGGCACCACCACGGAGCATCACCACGGGCACCACCACGGAGCATC
>NZ_BAABCQ010000118.1:0-9749 GCF_039539045.1 Streptomyces marokkonensis | reverse complement strand
TCACCACGGGCACCACCACGGAGCACCACCACGGGCACCACCACGGAGCATCACCACGGGCACCACCACGGAGCACCACCACGGGCACCACCACGGAGCATCACCACCCCTGGTCCCTCCCCGGCGTCCCCCGCTCGGCGGGCTACCGGCGAGAAACCCACGATCGGCTCCTCCAGCGCGCGCCCGCGACCCCCGCGGCACAGGGTGAGCGCAAGGGTGCAGCCGGTGTCGGGCGGCTGCCGTGGTCCGGGAGGTCCGCATGCAGCCGCCGCAGGCGCAGCCGTCGAGCCGCCGGATACGCCCGCGCCGGCTGACGGCGATCGCGACCGTCACGGTCGTGACCTTCGCCGTCAGCACCTCGGCGGGCACCGGTCGGCTCGCGCCGGGGACCACGACGGCGGGCCCGGGCCCGGCCGTCCTCTCCCGTTCCTCCGCGCACGGCCCCTGCATGATCAGCGGCGGCCCCGAGATCCAGATGTCCGAGGGCGTCCCGACCTCCGCCGGTTACGCCCGCTCCACCGGCACCGTCCGCGCCCTGAACCTGATGATCGACTTCTCGGACGCGCCCGGCGAGGGCAAGGCGCTCGACCGCTACGCGGAGTTCTTCCCGCAGACCCGAGAGTGGTTCCGCACCAGCTCCTACGGCCGCCTCGACTACCGTCCCGAGACCCCGATCCGCGACTGGCTGCGCATGCCGAAGTCGTTCGCCGAGTACGGCATAGAGCGCGGCGCGCCCTTCGAGCCCGGCTACCGCGAACTGGTCGAGGACCTGGTCGCCACGGCCGACGCGGAGGTCGACTTCCGCGCGTACGACCTCCTGAACGTGCTGGTCACACCCAACGCGGGCCCCTCCGCCCTGGACACGGTCCTGTCCGTCACCTTCGCCGGCAACACCGAGGCCCCCGTCGCCGACGGCGTCCCGGTGGCCAACGCGTCCTTCGTCTACTCCCGCCAGGACGACGGCTCCGGCTCCTACGACGCCACCGGCTACCGGGTACTGCCCCACGAGAACGGCCACGTCTTCGGCCTCCCGGACCTCTACACCCAGGAGGGCGGAGGAGCCGTCGGCCACTGGGACATCATGAGCGAGGACTGGGGCGCCAACAACGACCTCCTCGGCTGGCACAAGTGGAAACTGGGCTGGCTGGACCGCACCCAGGTGCACTGCGCGTCGGCGCCGGGGACGACGGAGTACAGGCTGACCCCTCTGGCCCGCAAGGGCGGCGACAAGCTGGTGGTCGTCCCCCTGGACGGCACCTCCGGCTACGCGGTCGAGCTGCGCACCCGCGGTGGCAACGACGAGGTGGTGTGCCGGCCGGGCGTACTGATCTACAAGATCGACGCGGACGTGGACACGGGAATGGGTCCGGTGACGGTCTACGACTCCCGCCGGGACAGCGGCGGATGCACCCGCAGCCCGAACGTCCACGCCGAGCTCTCGGACGCCGCCTTCACCCCGGGCGAGACATTCAAGGACCCGCGCCGGGGCATCACGATCGCGGTGGCCGGGGCGGACCTGAAGGGCGACCACCAGGTGCGGATCACCCGCAGGTGACGCCTCGTCGGGCAGCCGCCGGAGTCACCACGCCCTCCCGACCGGGATTACGGTGGGCCTGCCGCGACCGCCGCACCGGAGAGCCGATGCCCGCCAACACCGACACCACGAACGACGCCGCCCACGGGCAGGCAGCCACGTCACAGGGCACGGAGACCGCCGCGACCCGGGGCACACGGGCCGGCAGGGACACGCCGGGCGAGGCGGCGACACCGACCGACGAGGTGGCACCGGCCGAAGCGGTGGCACCACTGCTGCGCGGCATCGCCGTACTGCGACGGCTGAGCGAAGCCGACGGCGGCGGCACCCTCAGCCTCAGCGCCCTGGAGAAGGCCACCGGCCTGGCCCGCTCCACGGTCGACCGCGTCACGGCGACCCTCGCCCGCATGGGATACGTCCGCCTGGACGGCCGCGACGTGATCCTCGCCCCCCGCCTGATGGAACTGGGCAACGCCTACCTCGCCGCCCTGCGCCTCCCCGCCCTCCTCTCCTCCCGGGCCGACGCCCTGGCCGACGAACTCGACGAGTCGGTCTCCCTCGCGGTCGGCGACCGCGACGGCATCCGCTTCATCCACCAGGCCACCCGCCGCCGCGCGATGTCCCTGAGCTTCCGCATCGGCGATCTGCTCCCCGCCGAACGCACCGCCCCCGGCCCGCTGTTCGCCACGGAGTGGACGGAGACCGACTGGCACCGCTTCCGCACCCGCCGGGCGGCAGACCCGGAGGACCGCACTTTCCCCGCCGTCCCCGCGCGCGACCACACCGCCCAGGGCCACGACTTCCCGCACCGCACGGCCACCGCGGCGGCCGACGACTGCTCCCTGGACGACCAGCTGATCGAACCTGGCCTGGTCGCGGTCTCGGTACCCGTACGGGACCCGGGCACCGGCCGGGTGGCATGCGTGGCGAGCGTGGTGAGCCACACCAGCCGCCACACGGCCGAGGACCTGCGAACGACCCTGCTCCCCCGCCTCCGCTCGGCGGTGCGGTCGATGGAGAACGACCTGCGCACCGCCCCACCCCCAGAACGGGGCACCCCCCGCACCGGCCTGGCCACCTGGACGGCCGCCTCCAAACACGAACTGGGCCGGGAGTTCATCGAATCCCTGGCCCGCGGCCTGACGGTACTGACGGCCTTCGGCGAGGACCGCCCGGCACTGACCCTCACGGAGGTCGCGAAGGCGACGGGCCTGGCCCGGGCGACGGCCCGCCGGGCCCTCATCACCCACGAACACGCGGGACTGGTGACACAAACCCCCGGCCACAACACCTTCGCCCTCACCCCCCGGGTCCTCTCCCTCGGCTTCCCGCCCCTCTCCCGCAGCACCCTCCCCCAGATCGCCCAGCCCCACCTGACCGCCCTCGCCGCCCACGTCCACGAGTCGGCCTCGCTGGCCGTCCTGACGGACTCGGGCGAGGAGATCCAGTACACGGCCCGGGCGTCCACGGGCCGCGTCATGAGCGCCCGCGTCACGGTCGGCACCCGCCTCCCGGCCCGAGCGACCTCACTGGGCCGCGTCCTCCTCTCCCTCCCGGAGGTCCGCTCACAGGGCTACGCCCTGGTCGACGAGGAACTGGAACCCGGCCTGCGCTCCATCGCCGTCCCGGTACGCGACCGCACGGGCCGCGTGGTGGCCGCGGTCAACGTGGCGATGCACGCCGCCCGCCGGACGACGCGGTCCTGCGTGACGGAGATCCTGCCCGCCCTCACGGAGACGGCGGGCCACATCGAGACGGACCTACGAGTCGCGGGCCGCTTCCGCCAGGTCCCCCTGACCTGACCACCCGCTACACTGTCGGCGTGGCACAGCCACACCACCGGCCTTCGTAGCTCAGGGGATAGAGCACCGCTCTCCTAAAGCGGGTGTCGCAGGTTCGAATCCTGCCGGGGGCACAACGCGTTACCGCTCTGACCTGGGGTTTCTCCCCCAGGGAGGGGCCCTACTCGGCCTCGGACTTCTCGTCCGGGGCCGTTTGCGTGCGCGCTGCGTGAGCGGACGGGGCGGCAGCCCCCGAAATATCCCCCAACCGATCAGCACCATCCGGCACGGCGCGAGGGGCGCGTGCACGCGGGACGAGACGGGCCGCAGCCTCGGCAATCGCGAGATCCGCCTCGGGGAGCAGGCTCGTGTACGTGTCCGCCGTGATGGTGATCGAGGAGTGGCCGAGCATCTCCTGGATGTCCTTCAGGTCGGCGCCGGCCGCGTGGGCGAGGGTCGCCGCACCGTGGCGCAGGTCGTGGAGCCGGACCGGAGGCAGGCCGACCTCCTCGTACAGCTCGATGAAGCGGCGGGTGACGTTGGCCGGGTGGAGCAGTTCCCCGTTCTCCCGCGTGAAGACGCGGCCGGTCTCCACCCAAGCCGTCTTCCACTCCGCACGCGCTTCGTCCTGCCGAGCACGGTGTCGTCGTAGGACCTCGACCGTGTCCGCGTCCAGGGCAATGGTGCGCGCCCCCGCGTCGGTCTTGGGGTCGTCCTCGTAGACCTCCCAGCCGTCGACGACGAGCTGCTTGGCGACGGCGAGGAGACCCGCGTCCAGGTGAGTATCGGTCCACTTCTGCCCGCACGCCTCCCCGCGCCGGAGCCCGCGGAACGCGATCAGGTGGAACAGGGCGTACAGGCGGTCGTCCGCCGCGTGGTCGAGGAAGAGGCCGGTGTGCTCCGGCGTCCAGACCATGACAGGCGAGGACTTCTCGCCGGTGCGCTGCCAGTGCAGGACCCGTTCCTCGGTCCACACAAGCGCCTTGGGTCGCTTGCCCGCTTCCAGCTCAACGTGTGCGGCCGGATTGAAGGTGATCAGCTGCTGCGCGATCGCGGAGTTCAGAGCGGCACGCAGGGTCGAGCGAACGCGCTGGCGCGTGGCCGGTCCGACTATGCGGCGGTACGGCTCCATGTCGGCGATGGCCGCCTTCATCGCCTTACGGCGAGCACGCGGCTCGCGTCCCTTCCACGGAATCCGGGCCAGTTCCTCGAACGCCTTGCGCCGAGCGGCGTTGCCCTCGGCAATCTCGACGTTGTCCTCGGCGATGGCCTCGAACATCTCCGAGAGGTGGGAGACACGGAGGCGGTCGAGTCGCAGGTGCCCGATCCGCGGCTTGAGGTGGACGCGGATGTTGCTCTCGTCGCGGCTGATGGCACTCTGCCGCCCCTTCTTGCCAGCCAGCCACATGTCCAACCACTCACCGACGGTGAGCCTGCTGATCAGGTCCAGACCGTGGCTGAGGCGGCGCCGGGTCGACTCAATGTTCGGCAGCGGCGCCTTCTCGGCGGCCACGGTCTCCAGAAGCTCGGCAATCCGGGCCAGGGCCTCGGGGTCGTCGGACTCGGCGAGCCCCAGGAGGGCCCGCACGTGGTCGAGGTCGGCCTGGGCTTCCTTGAGGGTCTCGTAGCCGGCGCGGCTGAAGGAGCGGCGGGTGCCGTCCTCGCGAGGGGGCAGCTCCTGACGTATGGAGTAGGAGCCGTGCTTGCGGCTGGAGAGCTTGGGGCAGTTCTTGCCGAGCGGCTTGCCGGTCTTAGGGTCACGGCAGTAGCAACGGCGGTGGGTGGAGCCCTTCAAAGGCGTTCCTCCGGTGTGGTGTTGGAGTCGGTTTCGGACGGGTCGACATCGCCCAATGCGGGTGGCAGGTCGGGTGGGGTGGCTCCCTCGTCGCGGATATCGCGGCGGAGGTGGCGGAGGTTGTACTTGGCAGAGATGGCCTGGTCGGCGTATTCGGTCCGCCTGCGTTCGGCTTCTTCCTGCTGGGCGCGGCTGGTGGCCGTTTTGGCGGCGAACCGTGCCCGTTCTTCCTCTTCGAGCGCGGCGAGCGCGGTGCGCGTGAGTCTGGCGTGAAGCTCGAAGTCGGGGACCATGCCCGCGTCGCGTTCGGGCACCTCCTGTTCGCCGGTGAAGCGCCGTAGGGCGTCCCAAGTGGGGACGAGCCTCTGGAACGGGAGTTCCTGGGTCTGATCGACGTACCCGACCGGGAAGATCAGGCAGACCGGGTACGTCTCCAGGGCTGCGGCCAGCACGATGACGTCCACCAGCGGCAGGTTGGCCCGGCGTCCGGACTCCATGTTGGCGATCACGTTGCGCGGGATCGGGTGCCCGAGCCGCTCGCACTGGTCGGCCAGGTCCTGCGCGCTCCATCCCATCTCCTTTCTCCGTCGCCGGACCTCGCCGGCCACGTTGGCCTTGATCCGGTCCACCCACTCCGGGAAGTCGTCGTCCTCTTCATCATCGAAACCGTGTTGTGTCATGCAGACACAGTAGCTCGCTCATGATGGTTCCTAGCCGCCTGGAGCCGGACGTGTTGGGCATGTTCGCCGAGGGCTGTGACGAGAGGAGCGCTGCGTGCGCGATGAGGCGATGACCGAGCAGGCGAGGGGCATGACTCGCGATGAACTGCTGGCCCTTCCAGTTGCCGTTGACCTGGACACGGGCAACCGCGCGCTGGGGCTCGGGCGGAGCAAGGGCTATGAGCTGGCCAAGCGGGGCGAGTACCCGTGCAAGGTCCTGCGCCTAGGCAAGGCGTACCGCGTGGTGACCGCGGATCTGCTGAATCTGCTGGGGCTGGCCGCTTGAGGGCGAAGCAACATAGCAGGCAGTTCTGCGCTGAGCTGACACAGAAGCGCTGGACTGTGGCCAGGCGTGGACGTACTGTCCGTGTTCCCTCGCGGTGGCCTGCTGCCCGCGAGAAGGGGATGGGCCCCCGGCGGTGCGACGCCGGAGGCCCGAGCAACCCCGAACGGCCCTGGAAGAACCAACCCGGCGGCAAGGGCGTGCGAGCCCGCCACCGCCAGACGAGGAGCTGCCCTGTGGAACACCCCGAACCCCAGCCCTATTCCAACCCCGACAAGCCCGTGTGGCCGCCGGTGGTCGCTCCCGGCAAGCCCGGCGAGTACATCGCTCAGGCTTCTACCGCTGACGGCGCCGAGGGCGCCGTGGCGGACGAGCCTGCCGAGGAGACGGAACCGGACCCCGAGCCGACCCCAGGATCGGCCCTATTGGACGAACTGCGAGGGCAGATATCGAAGTTCGTGATCCTGCCCTCCGAGCAGGCGCTCGACGCGGCCACCTTGTGGGTGGCGGCGACGCATCTCCAGCCCGCGTGGCAGCACGCCCCGCGCCTGGCAGTGGTGGGGCCGGCGAAGCGGTGCGGCAAGTCCCGGCTGCTCGACGTGCTGACCGAGACGGTCCACGAGCCGATGCTCACGATCAACACCACGCCGGCGGCGGTGTTCCGCTCCATCACCGAGGAGCCGCCCACGCTCCTGGTGGACGAGGCAGACACGATCTTCGGCACGCCCAAGCAGGCCGAGAAGAACGAAGAGATGCGCGGCCTGCTGAACGCCGGCCACCAGCGCAACCGCTACGTGACCCGCGTGGTCGGCAACGACCACACGCCCCACCGGTTCGCCACCTTCGCCATGGCGGCCATCGCCGGGATCGGCGACCTGCCCGACACGATCATGGACCGGTCGGTGGTAATCCGTATGCGCCGACGGGCGGAAGGCGAGAGCGTCCGGCCGTTCCGGTCGCGGCGTGACATCCCCGCACTCCATGACCTGCGCGACCGTATCGCGGCCTGGGCGGGGCCCCTGGTGGACGAGGCCGCCGACCTGGAACCGATGATGCCGGTCGAGGACCGGGCCGCCGACACCTGGGAGCCCTTGGTCATCGTCGCCGACCTTGCGGCCGGTACCTGGCCGCGCCGTGCCCGCACCGCGTGCGAGCAGATGGTCGCCGCCGAGACGGCGGCCGAGGAGGACCACCCCAGCGGGGCCCGCATCCTGGCCGACATCCGGCGCGTCTTCGTCGCCCAGCGCGAGGTCGACAGCCTCTCCACGGAGGAGCTGATCCACCACCTGCGCCAGGACCCGGAGAACCCGTGGGCCGAGTGGGGGCGCAGCGGGCTCAGCCCGCGCGACCTCGGCTCGATGCTCCGGCAGTTCGGCATCAAGCCCGGGAACGTCCGCATCGCCGACGGAACCCAGCGCAAGGGCTACATGCGCAACAAGTTCCTCGACCCCTGGCGCCGCTACTGCCCGACCGTCCACGCGGTCGACGCCACGCCCACCCTCCAGCAGGGCTGACCCCGCCCCACCCCCAGGTTGCCGTCCTTGCCGTCCTTGCCGTAATCGCGCAGGTCAAAGGCCATACGCGCAAGACGGCAACCGGGCCCAAGACGGCACACGATCACGACCGCCGGCACCGGGACGTTGCCCGCATCCGTCTCGTGCCGTCCCACTCGTACGTGCCGTATCGCCGCAGGTCACAGGCCATGAGGCCAAGACGGAAAGCAGACCCGTACCGTCCGCGCCCCGCCTCCACCCGGGGCGCGGCCGAGACGGACACCGACCGGGCCTGCCGTACCGGCCCTGAGCAGCGCTTACAACGGCCAAGACGCCCAAGACGCTTCACACCCCTACCCCAAGGAGTATCCCCGCTTGACTCTCCTCTCCCGCCTTCGACCACTACGCCGCACGCAGCCGGGTAGCAGGCCCGGTGAGGGGCGGCCGACGGCAACTGGGCACACTGCCGAACGGTTCGCGCTCATCGCGGCCGGAGTCGTCATCGTCCTCCTGACGGCCGGAGCCTTCTGGCTCTCCTACGCGCACCTGGCCGACGTTGCCGGCCAACACGGCCTCGGCAACTCCCCGATCCGCCGCTGGGCGTGGCCCGCCACTCTCGACGCGTTCATCGTCGCGGGCGAACTGCTCATGCTCCGCGCGAGCCTGCGCCAGGTCACCGACTTGTGGGCCATCGCTGTGACCGCCATCGGGTCGGTCGGATCCATCGCGCTCAACGTGGCGGGCGTGAGCGGAACGAGCGACGCCCGCACTGTGCACTGGCTCGACTACGTGGTCGCCGCAGTCCCGCCGACCGCCGCGCTCCTTGCTTTCGGCGTCCTGATGAGGCAGATCCACCAGCTCGTCGAACGGCCCGACGGCCACCGAAAGTCCGTGTCCGTCCCGGAGCCGATGCCCCCGGCCAAGGTGGTCGTCCCGCCGGCCACTCCTGGCGAAGGCAGGGATCACGGCGACGGGCCGACGGAGCATCCCGACCCCGATCGTCTGGCCGACACCGCAACCCCGCCGAGCGGCGAGGCCGCCAGCAAGCCCCCCAAGCCGACCGGAGCACGGCCTCGGCGTACCGGGCGCCCGCAGGACATCTCCGATGACGAGATCCGGGCCGTCGCGCGCGAGGTCATGGCCCGTACGGGAACCGCTTCCCCCACCGAGGTCGGCGAAGAGATCCGCGTCAACCGCGGCCGCAAGGTCGGCAACGCCCGCGTGAAGAACGTCTGCGACGAGCTGAACGCCCAAATGGTCAAGCCCGGCCCCGCGGTCGCAGTAGGCAGCAGCACCGGCTGACCCGTCCGCAACGACGCCCTTCGGTGGCACCGGAAGTACTTCCGGTGCCACCGAAACCCGGTCGGCCCCCACACCGAACCCGCCGGAATCCCACCCCCGCCATCCGGCCACCACCCGTAGCGCCCACTCCTCCACAGCTGTGGACAGCCAACTGCCAGCTGCACGTCGCCCGGCCTTCCCCGCCGACCTGCCTGCCCTTTCTGCCTCATCCGGAGAACTGCCCATGACGCGCCACCCGCACGACGCGCACGATGCCGAAGTCGTCCCGGACGAGCTGTCCGTGCCGACGAAGTCGCCTACGCTGAAGGAGCGTTTGCGGAACGCGTTCGGACGGCCTGCCCCTGGCGGAGCCAGTAGTACCCCGAGTCCGACTCAAGGCCGGTCTTCGGGGATCTCCGCCCCGGGGATGGCGGAGACGGCCCGACGCCAGGGGGCGCCGGACCGGGAGGGCGGGACCGAGGGCGGCCCCGACCCGGACGAGCTCCACGCAGCCCAGCAGCAGATCCTCCGCCCCACACCCGCCACCGCGCCGTCGGCCGGCGAGCGTGCGGTGCAGAGCGTGCAGCCGGCGATCCGCCGTTTCACCGGCACCAAACGGACCGTCCGCGTCGGCCCGCTGCGGTTCACCGGCGACGAGCACAACGTGCTGCAGGAGGCCGCTGCCGAGCACGGCTACAAGGGTGACTCCGGCTTCGCCGCCGACATCGTCCTCGCCTTCACCGCCGGTCGGTTCACGGCGAACCTGCCGCTGTCCGAGGACCGCCGCCGCACCCGCATGTTCCGCGCACAGGTGCTGCGCGAGCTCAACCGCATCGGCGTCAACGTCAACCAGATCGCCCGCG
>NZ_BAABCQ010000117.1:0-25650 GCF_039539045.1 Streptomyces marokkonensis | reverse complement strand
TGCCGGTGAGGAAGGTGGACTGGGCGGCGCAGGTGACGGCGGGCAGGACGGTGCCCAGCGGCGCGCGGGAGCCCGACTGGCCGAGCTTTGTCAGGTGGGGCATCTGGTCGAGGAGACGAGGGGTGAGACCCACCACGTCCAGGACCAGCAAAGGGGTGGGGCTCATGGCAGCTCCTTCAGGCCGAGTCCGGTCAGCAGGTCGCGGGCGAGAGCCAGCTCGGCGGCGATCCCGTCGACGAGCTGGGCCTCGTCGGCGGGCCGGCCGGCCGGCGGGAGGGCCTGCCAGGTGTACGTCTCGACCTCGAAATGGCGGCTGCGCGGCGTCGCCCCGCCCACCAGCAGGGCGAGCGACTGGGCCAGCACGTCGAGGGTGGAGGACAGGGGCGGCGCGGGCGGCGCGTGCAGCGGCACATGGAAGTGGGCCCGCCACGGCACCGTGCCCGGCAGCACATCACCGGTGAGCGCCGGGCCGAGGTCGTCGGCGGCGTGGAGGACCTCACCCACCCGGGCCCGGGTCTGGTGCAGGAACCGCGGCTCGTCGAACGCGCCGAGTGCGGACCGGACCGCCGGGTCCAGCGGGTCGTCGGCGTGCAGGGCCGCCGAGAGCTGCACTTTGGGTATCGCGACGCCCGCCTCCTGCAGGGCGGCGAGGGCCACCGCGGGCTCCTCGAAGCTCGTCGCGAGGTGGCAGGTGTCCAGGCACAGCCCCATGCGATGGCCGGGCAGGGCGGAGAGCGGGACGAGGGCATCGGCAGTGGTCTCGACAGCGCAGCCCGGCTCCGGTTCCAAGGCCAGGCGGACCGAGCGGCCGGTCTCCGACTCCAGCCGGTCGAGCCGGCCGGCCAGCTCGACCAGGGCGTCGTGGGAGCGTGCGGCCGCGGCTGCGCCGAAGCCGGTGCGCCAGCCGAGCGGGAGGGTGGAGACGGTCCCCTCGGTGACGTCGGAGGGCAACAGCTCCGCCAGGATCCGGGCCAGGTCGCTGGTGTACTCCAGCCGCTCGAGATCAGCCCAGTCCGGCTTGTAGACGCGGTACTTGACCTCCTGTGCGCCGAACCCCTCGTAGGGGAAGCCGTTGAGGGTGACGACCTCCAGGCCGCGCCGGTCCAGTTCGGTGCACAGCCGACGCAGCGCGGCCGGCTCGGAGGTCAGTACACGTGCCGCGTCGCGGGCCAGCCACAGTCCGATACCGAGACGTTCGACGCCCAGGTTCTTGCGGACCGGTTCGCAGTACGTGGAGAGCTGGGCGAGGACGCCGTCGAGGGTCTCGGCGGGGTGCACGTTGGTGCAGTACGCGAGGTGGACGGTGGAGCCGTCGGGATGCCGGAAACGCATGCGTCACGCTCCCCCGCGCAGGATGGAGTTGCCTTCGTGCAGAACTCCGGGCTCGGTGGGTTCCAGGACGAGGCGTCGGCTCAGCCCGTAGAAGGCGACGGGGTTGCGCCACAGGACCCGGTCGACGTCGTCCTGCGTGAAGCCTCCGGCGAGCATCGCGTCGGCGACCTTGCGGGTCTTGAGGGGGTCACTCTTTCCCCAGTCGGCGGCCGAGTTGACCAGCACCTTCTCCGGCCCGTAGACGCGCAGGATCTCGACCATGCGGTCCTCGTCCATCTTGGTGTCGGGATAGACGGAGAAGCCCAGCCAGCACCCGGCGTCCTTGGCTTCCTTGACGGTGGTCTCGTTGAGGTGGTCGACCAGCACCCGGTCGGCGGGCAGCGCGGACTCGCCGACCACGTCCAGGGTGCGGCGCAGGCCGGCGAGCTTGTCGCGGTGCGGGGTGTGCACCAGGGCGGGCAGCTCGTGGTCGGCGGCCAGCTGCAACTGAGCGGCGAGTGCGGTGTCCTCGGCCGGGGTCATGGAGTCGTAACCGATCTCGCCGACCGCGACCACGTTGTCCTTCACCAGGTAGCGGGGCAGCTCGTCCAGGACCGGGGCGCACCGCGGGTCGTTCGCCTCCTTGGGGTTGAGGGCGATCGCGCAGTGGTGGGCGATGCCGTACTGCGCGGCCCGGAACGGCTCCCAGCCGAGGAGTGCGTCGAAGTAGTCGTAGAAGGAGTCGGGCGACGTGCGTGGCTGCCCCAGCCAGAACGCCGGCTCCACCAGGGCGCGCACCCCGGCCGCGTACATGGCCTGGTAGTCGTCGGTGGTGCGCGACGTCATGTGGATGTGCGGATCGAAGATGCGCATCAGGACTCCTTGGCGGTCGGGGCGAGCAGACGGCGCAGGTCGTCGGGGACGGACCGGCCCGCTGCCGTGCGCTCCGCGGCGAAGTCCCCGAGCATGCGGGCCAGCTCGGCGTCACCGAGAGATCGGTCCGCAAGGCCGGCGACGACACTGAGGGGCACCCCGGTGAACAGGCACTTCAGCACGGCGTGCCGCCAGGCGTGGGCGGGCAGGTGCGCGGCCGCGTACGGGCCGACGGCGGCGGCCACCAGCCGGGTGTCGTTGGTGCGCAGCGCGTCCTCGATCAGCGGTACACCTTCCTCAGGGGTGATCGCGAGGTGTGGCAGGGCCCGAAGGACGGCGCGGCGCTCGGCCGAGGCGCCCTGCTGGAAGAGCCGCACGGTGGTGGCCGGGCCGGGGCGGGCGGCGCGCAGCAGCAGCACCCGGGCAGCCTCGGCGTTCTCCGGGGACCCGCACCTGCGGCCCGCCTCCGCGAACCGCAGCTCCCACGCCGGCATCCGCCGCGGACCGGGAGCGTGCGGGGCGGCCACCGCCTCGTGGAGCGCGTCGTCCAGCCAGGCCGCGCTCTCGGGCACAAGACGGGCGAGAAGTGTGTCGGGGATCGTCAGCACGTGGGGTCCTCCAGCCGTACGGTGCCGGGGATGCGGCGGTGACGTGCGGAGCCGGGCCGGTCGACGGCGGCCCCGGGAAAGGACGCCGGGGCCAGGCACCGGTCCGCGCCGCCGGCCGGCAGCCGGGCGCGGAGGAAATCCATGGACGTCCGGGCGAGTTCGGGCCCCGCGTGGGAGTGGCGGGGCAGTTCGACGACGGTCAGGCCCTGGTAACCGGTGGCCGCGAGCGCGGCGAGCACGGGCGGGAAGTCGATCTCGCCCTCGCCGAACGGCAGATGCTCGTGCACGCCACGCCGCATGTCCTCGATCTGGACGTGCCGCAGCCAGGGCGCCGCGGCCCGTACACACTCCGCGGGCGACAACGGCTTCAGGCACTGGCAGTGGCCGATGTCCAGGGTGAGCCCGAGCGGCGGAGGCTCCCCGAGCAGCAGACGCAGCCGGTGGAAGTCGGCCAGGGACTCCACGAGATGACCCGGCTCCGGTTCCACGGCGAGCGGCACGCCCGCCTTCTGCGCCTCGTCGAGGACCGGACCCAGCGCCTCGGCCAGCAGCTCCCAGGCGGTGTTCTCGTCCATGCCCGCGGGACGGACGCCGCTGAAACAGTGCACGGCGTGCGCGCCGAGGTCGGCTCCGACCCGTACGGCGGTGGCGAGGAGCGCGGTCCGCTCGGCCCGCGCGGCGGCGGCCGGGTCGAGCAGGGTCGGGCCGTGCTTGCGTCGCGGGTCGAGGACATAGCGGGCGCCGGTCTCGACCGCGACGGAGAGGCCGAGCGCACCGAGGCGGCGCGCGACCCGGCGGACCCGGTCGGCGAGGCCGGGGCCGACCGGATCGAGATGCATGTGGTCCAGGGTCAGGCCGACGCCCTCGTACCCGAGGTCGGCCAGCAGGCCGAGGGCGTCGTCGATCCGCAGGTCGGTCAGGCCGTTGGTGCCGTAGCCGAGACGGAGGCTCATGTGGGGCTCACCGTCCTGGCCAGCCGGCGGACGACGGGGGCGAGCGCGGTGATCAGCGCCGCGGCACCGAGCGGCCCGGAGCGGGCCGTGAGCACCGCCTGGAGCGGGACGACGGCCCGGATGCCGCCGCCGACGGCCCGCTGGGTCAGAGGGGGTGACGGGTTCAGTGCGGCGTGCAGGTAGGGTCCTGCGGCCGTTGCCACGTACGCCCCCGCGAGGGCGGCGCGAGTGCGGGCGCGCAGGGTCCGTGCCGGGCGGCCCCGGCCTCTGCCGGCCAGCACGCCGATCGCCGCCGTCGCTCCCAGCGCCGCCAGCGCTGTGCCCGGGGCACCGCCCCGGGTCTCGGTACGGGAGACGGCGGTGACGCAGTAGGTGTGCGCGCTGAGCGCGGCGGCGGGCAGCACCGCACGGCGCGCGGCCCGGCCCGCCGCCGCCGGGGAGCCGGCGGTCGCGACCGCCCCGAGGAGCAGGTCGAGCCCTCGCCCCGCGGCCATCGCTGCCGCCGCCGCCGGCGTGTGCTTCAGCCGCAGGTCGTACGCCCACACGGCGCCGGCGAGGGCCGTGGCGGTGAGCGCGGCGGGGCGGCCCGCCGCCAGCGCGAGCCCGATCCCGGCCGTGGTCAGACCGGTGGCGGTGGCCAGTGCCTGCCCCGGGGTGATCCGGCCCGAGGGGATGGGCCGGTGCGGCCGCTCGACGGCGTCCTCCGCCCGGTCCGCCCAGTCGTTGAGGGCCATCCCCGCTCCGTACAGGCACGCGGAGGCGCCGGCGGCGAGCAGGGTACGGCTGCCGGGGCGCAGGCCGCTCGCGGCAGCCCCGGCGAGCGCGTCCCCCGGCGTGGTGAACAAGGCGGACACGCGCAGGAGTTCGGCCCAGTCACGTGCAGCGGTCACCGGTCGTCCGCCAGCCGTGCGGCGAAGCCGAGGAGGGCGTCGTACTGCTCGGCCAGTGCCGGGGGGCCGCCGTCCGGGTCCTTGAAGAAGAAGCCCAGTTCGGTCAGCGGCCCCGTGATGCCCACCTCGTGGGCGCGGGCGGTGAGCCGGGCCAGGTCGAGCACGAGCGGGGCCGCGAGCGCCGAGTCGCACCCCTGCCAGGTGGTCTGCAGGACCATCCCCGCCCCGAGGAACCCCTCGAAGGCGACGTGGTCCCAGGCGGTTTTCCACTCCCCGAGCGCGGGCACGTCGTCGATGTGCACCTGGCCTTCGGGCAGTGTCCCGAGGTTGTCCTCCAGCACCCGGTTCTTGCCCGAGTTCTTCGCCGCTGCGGCCGCCGGGTCGGCGAGCGCGGCTCCGTCGCCGCCACCGAGGAGATTGGTGCCCGACCAGGCCCGCACGTGCAGGGCCCGCTGCCGGAACATGGGCGCCAGCACGGCCCGCAGCAGCGTCTGCCCGGTCTTGCCGTCCCGGCCCGCGAACGGCACCGTGGCCGCCCGGGACGCCCGGGCGAGGGCGTCGAGACGGATCCCCGTCGAGGGGGTGAAGTTCACGTAGGCGCAGCCCGCCCGGAGCGCGGCCGCGGCGTACAGGGAACTGGTGGGCAGCCGCGCGGCGCCCTCCCTCGGCGCCGGCTCGGTGGAGGCGACGTTCACCACGACGGTACGGGCGACGCGGGAGCGCCGGGTGAAGTCCGCGATGTCGGCCGCGAAGGCGGCGATCAGCTCCTCGTCGGTGCGGACGTCGCCGGCCGAGGGCCCGCCGGCGCGTATCTCCCGGTCGGCGGCCGCCAGTTCACCGAAGACGGCCCGGACCAGACCGTGCGGCAGGACACCCTCTTCGACGAGGACCTCGGCGCGCTTGGGCAGCGGCCAGTCCACGGTGTCGTGGCCGCCGAACACGAGGGAGTGCAGGGCGGGCAGACCGGAGGACGCGAAGGGCGCCGTCTCGGTGACCATGCCGGTCGGCGGCCACAGCCCAGCGGCGAGCGCGGCGCAGCCGGCGATCGCGGTCGTGGCGACGGAACCGCGGGCACCGACGAACCACACTCCTGTGCCGGACGCGGGGCCGGGAGGGGAATCGGTCGGCTGGGCGTGCTCGGACACGAAAGGCCTCCTGAAGTACGGGGATGGGGATCAGCGGGTGGGGTGCCTCTACTGCGCGCGCTGTCGGAGCTGTTCGGCCAGCTCGTTCCAGGCCGCCGCGCAGCTGCGGGCCAGATCGGCGACGTCGGGTGCCCAGTGACAGGGCAGTACCTGCCCGAGGACCTCGATGCTGTCGCCGTCGACGCTGTGGTGGTGCAGCCAGCGCAGGGCGCGCCGGCCGGCCTCGGTGTGCCGCAGCGAGGGGTCGTCGCCGAGCTTGGCGAGCAGCCTCTGCCGGTCCACCACGGAGGAGCCGCGCCCCGCCTGGGCGGAGGCGGCCGGACGTCGCGGCACCGGCGCGGGAGCGAGGGGGGAGTGCTGGGCCGGCTCGTCGTCCTGGGTGCGGTAGCGCAGTGGTACAGGGCTCTCGCCGAGGTCGATGCGCCGGCGCACGTCGCGCACCGTGGTCGGCGAGAGGCCGGTGGCCCGTGCGACCTCGCGCAGTCCCGCGTCGGGCCGTTCCCGGAGGATCGCGGCGGCATGGCGCCGCCGCCACGTGCTGTCGAGGGGCCGCACCCGGCCGTCGCGGCCGACGCGGACGCCGGTCGGCGCGCCGTTCGCGGCGGCTGACTGCGCGCGGATGCGGGAGACGGTCTTGTCGGAGAGGCCGGCAGTGGCGGCGACCGTCCTGTCCGACCACTGCGGGTGGGACAGGATGATGCGGGCTGCCGCGGCCGCCCGGTCGGCGCGGGAGAGCGGCAGACCGTGGGTGACGTTGGCCTCGACCGACAGGACGAAAGCGTCGGCCGGATCGCAGTCGACGAGCCGTGCCGCGATCTCGGTCCGACCGTTGAGCCGTGCCGCGCGGACCCGGTGCACGCCGTCGACGACGCGGAGCGTGGACCGGTGCACGGTGATGGGCGGCAGGCAGTCGCCGGCCTCGGCGAGCACGCGTACGTGGTCGGGGTTCTCGGCGGCCAACCGGGGTGAGCCCGACAGGACCAGGGAGTCGATCCGCACGAGGGTGGGGGGCTGCGACTCGGTCCGGACGTCCGAGTACGTCAACTCATTGGCCAGAGACAACGTGTCCTCCTGACAGGGATCCTCTGCCGGCGTACGCGTGAGAGCGATCGAGACAGTACCGCACGGACGGTCTTTTTCTAGACGGGCCGGCCGTCCCGTGCCGACGGCTGGACGCCGTCTTGAGTGCCGCTTGAGACGGGTGGCGTCCAGGGTCCGCGACGATCCCCCATTTCCGTTCCTGTGCGGCTCGTCGGTCCAGTGCGTGAGGCATCCCGCACAGAACCATCGCGTCTGTTTGTTTACGGTGAGGTGGTGTCCGCCCGCTCCGCTCGCCTGGATGCTTCCGTCGTTCTTTCAGTCGGACTGGACGGTACGGCTAGATTCAAAACCGTCGAGTTGGTTTTATGTCTGTCGACGCATTCATTCCTCCGGACCGAGAGAGCCACACAGTGAGCCAACAGGAACGGGCCGCCCGTACCCAGACCGCACTCATTCGCTCGGCGGCCGAGATGTTCGACCGACACGGCTACGAGAAGGCCAGCCTGAACGACATCAGCTCGGGCGCCGGGGTCAGCCGTGGCGCCCTGCATTTCCATTTCGACAGCAAGGCGGAGGTGGCCTGTGCGGTCGAGAGCGCCGCCGCGCGTACGCTGCGCCGGGTGCTGGACGGTGTGCCGTCGGAGGAGGTGTGCGCCCTGCAGGGCCTGACGGACCTGACGCACCGGTTGGTCCGCCTGTTGCTCCGGGACGTCGTGGTCCGGGCCGGTTTCCTGCTGAGCTGTGAGGCGGGGGCACGGGTGCGCACCGACCTCTGCCAGCAGTGGCGGACCTATGTGCACGGACTCGTGCTCCGCGCCGCGGAGGAGAAGACGCTGGCGCCGGGGGTGTCACAGGAAGGCGTGGTGAACACCGTGGTGGGCGCGACGGTCGGCTTCGTGGTGCTCAGCCGTGCCGACAAGCAGTGGCTGACCGCACGGACCGTCACCGGTTTCTGGCGCGTGCTGCTGCCCTCGCTCGCGGATCCGCTGACCATGGCGGGGCTCGAGCCGGCCGGTACCCGCCTGGCACACGGGGACCCGCGCCGCACGGCACCGTGACCGGGCGGGGGCAGCCCGATGCCGGGGATCCGTGCTCGGGCATCGAACAACAACGCTACGCTTCGGGGCGCGACGGGCCGGGACGGCGCTGTACCTGCGCCCGCGCGACACGTCGCCGGAGCTGGGGGGCGCCATGACGCGAGGACGGACACACGATCGACACACGCAGGGACAAGGGCAGGAAGCGCTGGCGGGAAAGGTCGCCCTGATCACCGGAGCGAGCAGCGGCATCGGCGCCGCGGCGGCCCGGGTGTTCGCCCGGGAGGGGGCGCGGGTGGTTCTGGTCGCCCGGCGTGAGGAGCGCATCGCGCAGTTGGCCGCCGAACTGCGGGCGGGCGGAGCACAGGCGTCGCACACGACGGGCGACGTGCGGAGCCCCGCCGACGCGGAGCGTGCGGTGACCCGCACGGTGGAGACGTACGGACGTCTCGACGTCGCCTTCAACAACGCGGGCGCCGGAGGCGACTTGATGCCGCTGCACCTCACGGAGGACGCGTCCTACGACCTGGTCATGGACACCAACGTCCGGGGCGTGTGGAACTGTCTGCGCCACGAGATCAGGGCGATGATCGAGAGCGGTGGTGGCTCGATCGTGAACACGAGCAGTGTGGCGGGCCTGGTGGCCAGCCGGGTGCCGGCACCCTACATCGCTGCCAAGCACGCGGTGATCGGCCTGACCAAGGCCGCCGCGGTCGAGTACGCGGGCAGCGGTATCCGGGTCAACGCGATCGCACCCGGCCTGACCCGGTCGGAGATGGTCGAGGACTGGTTCGCCCGCGTGCCCGGACAGGAGGCCAGGAGCAAGGCCTCGGCCCCGCAGAACCGGATGGCCGAGCCGGAGGAAGTCGCCGAGGCAGTCGCGTGGCTGTGCAGCGACCGCGCCTCGTTCGTTACCGGGGCCACCATGCCGGTGGACGGCGGACGCACCACCTGGTGACAGGAGTTCAGCCGACGGCGGCAGGCTGCTGCGTCGCGGTCGCCTCCGCCTGTGCGTACAGGCGTGCACCGCGGTCGGGCGCCAGGTCGAGGCGGGCCAGGACGGCGGGCAGCGCGATCGTGGGCATGAGGTGCTCGTACAGCACGGAGACGCGGTGCTCGATGTCCGCCATACCGCTTTCGAGCTGGGAGAACAACTGGACGCCGTGGAACGAGGCGGCCAGCAGTTCGGCCGTCTGCCGCGGCATGATGTGACCGAGGATCTCGCCGCGCTCCTTGGCCTCGGCCAGCGCCAGCGCGGAACGGTCGATCAGGGCCGGCCAGGCGCTGCCGTAGTGCTCGCGGCCCAGGGGGTCCGAGGAGAGCACGGCGCCCGCGCGGATCACCGGGTCGCGCGGCAGCAGGTGGGCGATCAGCAGGCCTTGGTCGACCCACTCCTGGAGCTTCACGTCCTGGGCCGGCAGGGCCTGCTGCGCCTGGGCCTCGATGATGCCCCGCGCGAGCGCTTCCTTGGAGTCGAAGTGGAAGTACAGGGCTCCCTTGGTCACGTTGGCGACCTTGAGGATGTCCGACACGGTGGCCGCCGCGTAGCCGTACTCCGCGAAGACCTGTGCGGCGGCCTCGATCACGGCGCGGCGGGTTCGGATCGCACGTTCCTGTTGCGCCATGGCGACCACCCCTTGAGCTCTGTACGCGCGTCCATCCAACAGTGGACGAGTAAAAGAAACCGTCCAGAGGGTACCTTACATAGGGTCGGCCGCCCCCGGCGAGGCCTGGGGCCGCCGAAGACCACGCCGGGCGCTCCCTCCCGAAACCGGCAGTGCGGTCGGGACGTCCGTCAGGTGATCTTCATCGTCGCCATCATGCCCATCGCCGAGTGGTCGAGCATGTGGCAGTGGTAGACGTACTCGCCCTGGTACGTTTCGAAGGTGGCCTGCAGTTTGACCGTCTCGCCGGGCAGGAGCCGGACGGTGTCCTTCAGGCCGGCCTCGTCCGGGCCGGGCGTGGCGCCGTTGCGTTCCCGGATCCGGAACTGCACCAGGTGCAGGTGGAAGTTGTGCGGAGCCTTGGTGTTGGCGTTCGTGACGGTCCACAGCTCGCTGGCTCCAAAGCGGATACGGGCGTCGACCCGGGCCGGGTCGTACAGCTTCCCGTCGATGTAGGCCCGCGGGTTCGGGCGTCCGTCCTCGTCCATCCGCAAGACCACGGTGCGTTCCGCGGTGGGCTCGGGCAGGGGCGGCAGAGTGCGCAGGACGTCCGGCACCGAGCTGTCGTCCTCGGCGGTGCGGTCCACGTCGAACCGCATCACCTGGCCGGTCTCCGCGGTCGCCCCGAAGCCGGTGTTCTTCAGGACGAGCGGGTGCCGACGGGGTATCGGGAGAAGTCGATGACCACATCGGCTCGTTCGCCGGAGGTCAGACAGACGGACCCGGTGGTGTGCGGGCGCGGCAGCAGGCCGCCGTCGGAGGCGATCTGCACGAGATCGCCGCCGTCCTCCAGACGCAGTTCGAGGAAACGCTGGTTGGCATGGCTCGCGAAGCGCAGCCGGTAGGAGCGGGCTGCGACCTTGAAGTACGGGGTGGGTGCCCCGTTCACCAGGAGGGTGCTGCGGGCGCGGTCACTCATCTGGTAGACGAGCGCACCCGTGGCCGGGTCGAAGCGGGCGTCACGTATCCCGATCACGACATCGTAGGCCCCCTTGGGCAGCGGCAGCGCCACCTCCTCGTCGTCCGTGAGGAGGTGGCTGCCGTGCATCCCGCGGTAGACGTTCTCGGACTCCACGTGGTGTGCGTGGTCGTGGTACCGGAGCGAGGCGTGCGCCTGCCGGTTGGGGTAGCGGTACACGCGCTCGGCACCCGGGGCGATGGCGTCCATCGGCGAGCCGTCGTGACGCGGTGGCACCGCGGCGCCGTGCAGGTGCACGGAGGTGTCCACCATCAGTTCGTTGCGCTGCCGGATGACGACCGGCCGCCCCCTGCGGGCTTTGATGGCGGGACCGGGGAACTGGCTGTTGTACGTCCGCAGTTCGGTCTGCAGGCCGGGCAGGATCGACCGGGTCACGGTGCGCATGGCCATCTCGTACGTGTCCGTGCCGAGGGCGGTGGACACCGGTGAGAGCACGGGCACCAACGGCATGGCCCGGCGAACGGCTGCACGGGCGAGGGGGCCGCGGCGGCGGATTCCTCGGTGGCTCCGCGCGTGTTCAGCGCGGGCAGGAGCGAGACCCCGGTGAGCCCGACACCTGCGAAGGACAGTCCTGCACCGAGCACCCGGCGGCGGGTGGCCATGGTCGTTCCTTCTGATGCGTATGGGATGGGACGTGCGAGAGCAGGTCAGCATGCGGAACTCGAGCTTCACCCGCGTGCAGGCCACACCGGACGCGGACGGGGCAGGGGCCGCACGCCTCGAGGGACGCTCGACCCGGCCGCAGGCGGCCTGCCGGAGCCTGGGAACGCTGCGGCGGCAGAGACCGTACCCCCCCGGCGGCCTGCCGCCGCAAGGCATGCCGGCCCACAGAGCGGAGGCCCTGTGTACGAGGAGGTGGCAGGCTTCTACGCGTACCAGATGCGGCGCCTGGACGAGGGCGACGCCGAGGGGTGGGCGGACACCTTCACCGAGGACGCGGTCTGCCGGATCTCCACCAGGCCGGAGCCGATGCGCGGCCGCGCCGGGCTGGTCGCGGGAGCGCGGGCGGCGACCGAGGCGATCGCCGCGGCCGGTGAGCGGCGCCGCCACATGACCGGCATGTTCGAGATCGAGGAGCGCGCCGACGGGTGCGTGCTCGTGCACGCCAACACGGTCGTCTACGCGACCGACGCGAGCGGCCGGTCGCGGGTCCACCAGGTGTGCACCTGCGCGGACACCCTGGTACGGAGTCCGGAGCCCGGGCATGCGCTCCTGGTCCGGGACCGGCGCATCGACGTCCTGGGCCCGGCCCCGCGGCCCGCTGCCGCAAGCACCCCGTCCCCGACGCCGAACTGAAGTACCGTCTGCCGCGGCATGGCCACCGAATCAAGGGGGAGACATCTTGTTGCGGCATCTGAGCCTGGTCGCGGTGAACATCGACGGCGTGCTCCTGAACGACAGTTTCAGCCCGGTGATGCGGCGGCTCGTCGAATCGCGCGGAGGCACCTACAGCCCCCGCCTCGAGCGGGAACTCCTCTCCCAGCCCCAGCTCGCCGCCGCCCGACGAGCCGCTGCCGAACTCGGCGGATCCCCCGAGCAGTTGCTGAGGGACTACTTCGCCGAGCGCGAGGCCTACGTGCGCGAGCATCCGGTGCACCTGCTCGACGGCGCGGCCGAACTGCTCGCGACGCTGCGCTCCCTGAACGTACGGACAGTCTGCTACGGCGGGCTGGAGCGGGCGCACTTCGACCGCCATCTGGGCCGGTACGCCGACTGCTTCGACGCGCCCGGCTACGTCTGCACCAACGACTTCCGCCCCGGCATCCACGAGATCACCGAACTGTTCGCACTCCGCGCCGACCAGGTGCTCTTCATCGACGATGTGGCCCGGGTCGCCGAGGCCGCCCGGGACAACGGGGTGGCCTTCATCGGCCACCCCGCCGACTCCGAGCACGACTTCCAGCGGCAGATGATGATCGAGGCGGGAGCCCGCCACATCGTGGGCTCGCTCAAGGAGATCGACGAGACACTGCTGCGGACCGTCGACGGCGAGGCCGTCGCAGGCAGCGTCTGGCGCTGACCGGCGGCCCGGCGGTCGAAGACCGCTGGAGCCCCGCTGGAGACAACCGGAGGGCCACCCGATCCTTCGCTACTGTGCAACCGGCGGCAGGAGCCCCCGGCGCCGAGTTGACGATTCCGACCGCTCCCGCTCCTTCGCGCCCTGGCCTACAGCGGACGATCGGGGAGGACATCGTGGGAACGGACCGTGCGGCACAAAAGCCCTTACCGGAAAGCGCGCGGCGCACGCCCCTGCCACCGGGCACCTACATCGGGGTCTTCGGGCTGTTGATCGGCATGTTCCTCGGCATGCTGGACGGACTGATCGTCGGCACGGCCCTGCCGACGATCGTGGGTGAACTCGGCGGCCTCGACCGCTTCTCCTGGGTGGTCACCGCCTACCTGCTCGCCACGGCCGCCTCCACGGCGATCTGGGGCAAGCTCGGTGACCTCCTCGGCCGCAAGGGCGTCTTCATGTCCGCCATCGTGCTCTTCCTGGTCGGCTCCGTGCTGTCGGGAATGGCTCAGGACATCAACCAGCTCATCGCCTTCCGGGCGGTGCAGGGACTGGGCGCCGGCGGACTCATGGTGGGCGCCCTGGCCATCATCGGAGTGCTCGTCCCGGCCCGGGAGAGCGGCCGGGTGCAGTCCATGCTCGGCATCCTGATGCCCATCGCGTACGTGGCGGGACCGCTCGTCGGAGGCTTCTTCACCGACCACCTGACCTGGCGCTGGGCCTTCTACATCAACGTGCCGCTCGGCGCCGTCGCCCTGGTCGTGGTGGGAGTCTGGATCAGGCTCAAGCCGGCGTCCCACCCGGTGCGGATCGACTACCTGGGCGCTTCGCTCCTCGTCGCCTCGGTCGGATCCCTGACCCTGCTGTCCACCTGGGGCGGGATCACGTACGACTGGCTGTCACCTCAGATCCTCGGCCTCGCGGTGACCGGCGCCGCGGCGACGGCCTGGTTCGTCCAGGTCGAACGCCGGGCCCCCGAACCGCTGATCCCGCCGAGGCTCTTCGGCGACCGGAACTTCACCGTCGCCCAGGTGCTCAGCTTCTTCCTCGGCGCGGTCATGCTCGGCGCCACCAACTACCTCCCGCAGTACATGCAGTTCGTCAAGGGTCAGACGCCCACCGCCAGCGGCATGCTGCTGTTGCCCCTGATGTTCGGCATGCTCGTCGTCCAGACGGTGGTCGGACGGGTGATCAGCAGGACGGGCAGGTACCGGGTCTACCCGATCCTGGGCGGCCTGATGAGCGTCCTCGGCACGATGGCGCTCCTCACCCTCCAGGTGGACACCCCCGTGGCGGTCGCCTCCGCGACGACACTGGTGCTGGGCCTCGGCATGGGCTTCATGATGCAGAGCACCATGCTCATCACGATGAACAGCGCCCACCCACGGGACATGGGAGCCGCCAGCGGTTCCCTCACCCTGATCCGCACGGTCGGTGGCTCACTCGGCGTCGCCGCTCTGGGCGGGATCTATGTCGCCCGTCTCGCCGAGGAACTGACGAACCGGGTCGGCGCCGACGAGGCCGCGAGCCTGTCCGGGGCCGGCAGCGTGACACCGGAGCGCCTCAAGGACATGCCGCAACAGCTCCAGCACGCCTATGAGGCCGCCGTCACCAGCGGCCTGCACGGCACCATCGCTGCCGCACTCGTACTCTCCGCGCTCATGTTCCTGGTGTCCTGGCTCGTCAGGGAGATCCCGCTGCGGACGGTCGCGGGCCAGGACCTGGAGGACGACGCCACGCCCCCGCACGGCCTCCTCGAACCCGAACGCGACGCGGCGCCCCCGGCCCGCTGAGGGGGCGAGGCGCAGAGGCGGGGCTCGACGGTGTCACGTCGTCCAGCAGGGGATGATGTGATCTCTACGGAGTCCGTGGCCTTTGAACTGCGATGCTGCAAACAGAGCCGGACAGTTTCCGCAGATGGCTGACCTGCATTTTCTCTGTTTGACGTTGGGTCGACCTGGTGCGCTGCTAGTAGTTCCGGACGCCAACTCAGGCGTGCCAGGACGTGTTATTGCATGAGCAGGACCGTGCGAACGCTTCCGGTGTGGAAGTCCCTGGTGATCATTTGCGGCGTCGTGGGGAGGCTCCGCCATGGACCATGTGGCGGGCGTGTGCGGTGGTCCACTGGGGGAGTAGTGGCCTGCTGTTCGGGTGGGCCGATCCCGAAGGAGATCAAGTCCGGTGCCTGACCTGCCTGCTCCGAGCTCACCGGGTGTCCGTATCGCGGGTGACCGTTACCAGCGGTTGATCCCTGGCAGGGCTGCGTCGCAACAGTACGGGACGCGGCCCTTCACGTGGTCGATCCGGTTGTGGCGGTCGGCGTTGAGGTCGACGGCGTGGGCATCGGCGACGATGTCGTCTTGTACCGCAAACAGCCTCCGCATACCTATACGCAGGTCAGTACGCGGCCGACAGATGTCCTGCGAGGGTGACGAACCGGGCGCCAGCCAGGTCCTGATCAGCGCCGGTCTCGGCATCGGCCTGATCCCGGCGATGTCCCGCGAGGCCGTCCATGCCCAAGATCACGTATGTCTCCGTGGACGGGAACGAACGGACCGTCGACGTCTCCGTCGGTACGAGCGTCATGCGCGCCGCCGTCGTCAACGACGTCGAAGGCATCGTCGCCCAGTGCGGTGGCAACGCGCAGTGCGCGACCTGCCACGTCTACGTGGACGAGACCACTGTCGACAAGCTGACGGACCGCCTGCCGGTCGAGGACGAGCTGCTCGACTTCACCACGTGCGCCCGCCGGCCCACCAGCCGCCTCAGCTGCCAGCTCGAGGTCACCGAGGCGATGGACGGACTGATCGTGCACACGCCCGAGCGGCAGAGCTGATGCGCTCCCACGCGCCGCCCGCGTCCGTCGTCGTGGGCGCGGGACAGGGCGGTTACCAGACCGCGGCCTCGCTGCCCGAGCAGGGCTACCAGCATCGCATCACCCTGCTCAGCGCCGAGGACGCGCTGCCCTACGAGCGGCCCCCACTGACCAAGGCGTAACTGAAGGGCGAGGTGGACGAGTCCCACCTGTGGCTGCGGCCCGTCACCTACTACGTCCGCAGGTCGATCGACCTGGTCCGCGGCACCGTGGCGGCGATCGAACGGGGCACCCGCACCGTCCGGCTGGCCGACGGCAGCCGCCACGACTACGGGCACCTGGTCCTGGCCACCGGTGCCCGCCCGCGCAGACTGGACGTGCCCGGAGCCACACTGCGAGGTGTGCACACGCTGCGTACCGCGCGGGACGCGGCCCCGCAGACCACCTGGTGGCTCGCCGGCTCCTGACCGTCGCCGATCCGCCGACCCGGCAGGACTGCACCGCCCCAGGGTTCACCCTCAAAGGCCGCCTGACGCGACCGGCTACCGAACGCGCGACCTGCTGACCCGGAAGTTGGCCATCATGCCCATCGCCGCGTGATCAATCATGTGGCAGTGGTACACATATGTGCCCTCGTAACCGGTGAACGTTGCCTGGATCTTGACCGTCTCCCCGGGCTGCAGTGCGACGGTGTCCTTCAGCCCGCTCTCCGGCCCGGAGGTGACGGGTCGGCCGTCGCGCTCCAGCACGCGGAACTGCACCAGGTGCAGATGGAAGTTGTGGGGGAGGCGGGTGCTCGCGTTGCGCACGGTCCAGATCTCCGTGGCCCCGTACTCGATCTCGGTGTCGACACGGTCCATGTCGTACGGTCGACCGTTGATGTAGGCGTCCTGTGTCACGCCCGTCTCGTCCATGCTCAGCTCGAAACTGCGGTTGACGGTGGCGCTGCCCAGGGGCGGCAGAGTACGCAGGGTCGCGGGCAGAGTGCTGTTCGCGACCGGCCCGGCGACCCGGAACTGCAGCACCTTGGTGAGCTGATCGACGGGGTCGTCGGGCCGCAGCGGCCGGGCGTTGTTCAGGACGAGTGTGGTACCGGCCGCGTACCGCGAGAAGTCCACGACGATGTCGGCGCGTTCCCCGGGCGAGAGCGCCAAGGACGCCGTCTCGAACGGCTCCTCCAGCAGGCCACCGTCCGTACCGATCTGGTGAAAGGACGAGCCGTCGGACAGCTTCAGTACGAAGAACCGCATGTTGGAGGTGTTGAAGAGCCGAAAGCGGTACGCGCGCGCGGCGACCTCGAAGTACGGCCAGGCCTTGCCGTTGGCCAGCAGCACGGTGCGCTTCGGGTCGTTCATGGTGTACGCGAGTTGACCACTGTCGTCGAAGCGGGCGTCCCGCAGCGCGATCGGCACGTCGTAGACGCCCGAGGGAAGGTCCAGGTTCTGCTCCACGTCGTCGCTGAGCAGGTACAGACCGGTCAGCCCGCGGTAGACGGTCTCCGACTCATGATGGTGGGCGTGGTCGTGGAACCACAGGTTCGCGTGCGGCTGGCTGTTGGGATACGTGTACGTCTTGGTTCCGCCGCCGGCCGCGATCAGGTCCATGGGCGAGCCGTCGCTGCTCTGCGGCACATGGGCGCCGTGCAGATGGATCGAGGTGGGCACCGTCAGGTGGTTCGTCTGCCTGATCACGACCCGGCGGCCGGAGACGGCCTTGATGACAGGGCCGGGGAAACTCCCGTTGAAAGTGCGGACCCGGGTGAGGCGCCCCGGCAGGATCTCCGAGTCGACCTCCTTCATCGTCATGCTGTAGTACGCGGTCGTGCCGGACGCGAACGTCGGCTCCAGTGTCTCGGGCACCGGCATCGCCTGCTGGAACTGCGGGACGTCGCCCGGCCCCGTGGCCGGGTCCGTGGCCCGGGCCCGGCCGGACAGGGCGGGAACCACAATTCCCGCACCGCCCAACGCGCCGGTGAGAGCCGCCCCGGACGTGAGGACGGTTCTGCGTTGGATCATGTCTACTCCCCGAGAAGTGCCGTGTTGTGAAGGAAGAATGAAGATCTCTCCCGCACAGCATTGCTTTGCACCGCTTTGGGGGGCCTGGAGCCCGGCTGGAGCACCGGCGGGTCAGTGAGCTCGGCTCACCGGGCCGCAGGGGCAGTCAGGATTCCCAGTCGTTTCAGTCACGGTCGGCCGAGGCGCGGCGGTCGGCCGGCCGCCGCGCCCCGGGCGGCCGCCACCTCGAGGACGGACGCGTGCGGCGAGGGCTCCAGCAGGCGCACGACCTCGAAACCTGCCGCCGTGATCAGCTCCTCGTACTCGGCGCGCGTACGACCCCTGTCGTTGAGAACGCTCATCATCAACATGTCGACCGCTTTTCCGGCATGGGGCTCGTTGCCCGCCGGGATCATGGCGTTGACGACCAGGAGCCGCCCGTGCGCGGGCATCGCGTCGCGACACGAGCGCAGGATGCGCAGGCACTGCTCGTCCGGCCAACTGGCCAGTACGTGCTTGAGGAGATAGACATCGGCGCCCGAAGGCACGGAGACTCGCGCGGCGGGCTGTGCTCCGCCACGTCGGTGCCCTCGGTGACGCTGACCAGGCCGCCGGTGTCGGCGCTGAGCTTCTCCAGCGCGTCCCGGCAACCGATGAGCATGGCGACCCGCACCCTGCGGTCCTTGTCCCAGCCGAAGCCGCAGCTCAGATGGACGCCCGCACGGCCTCGCTCAGGTGCGTCGAGTCGTCGTCCGGGCCCAGGCAGGCGGAGGCGAGGGCCTCCTCCCGCTGCGGCTCCCGCGCCTCCACCCCCGTCCCCGGCCGGAGCTCACCGCGCATCAGCAGCCCCATGAGTTCGCAGCGGCACAGGCTCCGGCGACGCAGGAGACGGTCGTCCCGCCCAGGCTCACCGCCGGCCATGTGCGGGCGCAGCCCCTCCTCGACGAGCATGTCCTGGATGCCGAGCTGGGCTGCGGCCAGACCGACGGGCACCGCGATCCGCCGGATCTCGTCGCTGTACCCCCCGTTCTGCCGCGTACCGGTCGTAGAACTCGATGACCCCACCGGGTTCGTAGCGGAACTGATTCGTACCGGGAATGGATGCCGCAGCCACGTGTGTCACCTGCACGACGTGGCAAAGCCAGAGAGTGAAGTACCCAGATTCTTACCAGAGTTGATGCGGATACGATCGCGGGCATGCCTATTGGATACGTGGCGTCGACCGCACTCTTGACCTGGTGCACCTTCTTCGGCGTCGTGGCGCCGCGGCGGCCCCGGTTGCTGGCCAACCTGAGCTTCTGGTTCGGCATGGTCCTCAACGAGGTGCCGATCATCGGCATCCTCGCCGTGCTGGCCTCCACGGCCCTGGCCGAGGGCCAGGGCGATCTGGAGACGACGGGCAGCAAGGTGACAGCCGTGATCGCCCTCGCCACCATCCCGTTCATGGCCGTGGCCGCCTGGCGGGGCCTGCGGGCGGGCGGGGTGGTCGCGCGCGCCGTCGACGAGGGGCTCGGGACCGGCTGGCGGAGCCGGGTGACCGAGCCGCAGCGCCGCCGGGACTGGCCCCGCCTCCTGCTGCTGCGGCGCGTGTCGCGGTACCTCGACGTGAAGCGGGTCGCCAACCTCAGTTACGGGGAGGCCGGTCGCCGGAATCTGCTTGACGTCTACCACCGCCGCGACACCCCGCCGAACGCCCCGGTCCTGATCTACTTCCACGGCGGCCACTTCACCAGCGGGGGCAAGAGCCGCGAGGCACGGCCGCTGCTCTACCGGCTCGCCAGGCAGGGCTGGGTGTGTATCAGCGCCAACTACCGGCTGCGGCCCGAGACCGACTTCCCCGGCCACCAGATCGACGCGAAGAAGGCCATGGCCTGGGCCCGCGAACACGCCTCCGAATACGGCGCCGACGCTTCGAAGCTGTTCCTGGCGGGCAGCTCCGCCGGCTCCAACATGGCGGCCATGTGCGCCCTCACCCCGAACGACCCCCAGTACCAGCCCGGATTCGAGTCGGCCGACACCTCGGTCACCGCGGCGATCTGCCTCTACGGCTTCTACGGCTACTTCTTCGGCACGGAGCCCGACGTGCCGCCCTCCTCGAACCAGCCGTACGCCTACCTCAACCCCGCCGCGCCACCGTTCTTCATCGCCCACGGCACCAAGGACGCCCTGGCGACCGTCGAGGGCGCCCGGTGCTTCGTCGACCGGCTGCGCCGTGTCACGGGCAGCCCGGTGGTCTACGCCGAGCTGCCCGGCGCACAGCACGCGTTCGACCTGTTCCACTCCGCGCGCACCGAGGCCGTCGTGGACGGCGTCGAAGGGTTCGCCTCCTGGGTGCTGGCCACGTCGGGACGCGCTCCCGACCCGGCGCTCTAGTGACCGCGGAACCGGACCTGCGCCCAGACCTTCACTGACGGCCGGGCGTTGAGCCGCGCGGTCACCGGGCCCCTCCCGCCGTGCCCGGACCCGGGCCATTCCAGCCCGCAGGGCCGACCAGGACGCGTTCATGCAGTGGCGCCTCCATGTCTGCCGTCACCCGCCCGTGCCACAGGGCGTGGAAGACCACCGGCAGGACCTCGATCGGGTCGCCGGCCTCTTCGGCGCCCCCGCTCCTTGCGCCACAGCAACCGCACCGGACGCCCCGCGAACCCGGTCACATCGGGGTCGCGGTCCAGGACCATCAGCCGGGTGCGCATCGCGTTCGACCCGGCCGCCACATGCCGCCCGGTGGTCCCCGACCACCAAAGACCCGGCCCCCAACGGCGCCCCGGGATCACCGGGAAACCGACACCGGAGGCAACTCCTCGAACGCCACGGTCATGGCGGCATCGGCCCACCGCTGCTGAACCGGCTGCCCCTCCGGATCGAGGAACACCGCCTCGAACCCACTGCGGCGATCCACGGCCGCTCGTCCTGCCCGGCCCCCGGGCCGGGCGGCCTCTCCTGTGCTGATCACCCGCGTCAGCCAAGCCGCTCCCGCCGACAGGTGCCGCCGTTTCAGGGTTTCTGCCACAAACGAGTGCTGTATCAGCTAACAGCCGATGCGCCCGCCTCACCTTGGCTCTCAGCCGTCGTCTTCCTGCTCACCTGCCGTCAGTATGCTCCTCAGTTTCCCGGGGGACATATCCGCCCACCGGGCCACCTCCTGAAGCGGCACCCCGCCGTTCACCGCCGCCACCGCGGTCCGCTTCCAGGCCGCCTCGACCAGACCAGCTCTGCGACCGAGGCCTTGCAGCAGTTGCCGGGCGACCTCGGCGGTCGGCCCGCTCTGCACGCCGCGCAGCTGCAGCAACTGCTCCTCGGCACTGCCGAGGAGACTGCCGATCCGCATCCGCTGCTCGGGCGGCACCACCGTCCGCCACATCGTCCCCGAGCCCGGCGCCCGTTTCTCCTTGCCCAGCACCCGCAACTGCCCCGCCATCGTCACCGGCTGATGCTCCCGGCGCAGCCACCAGGGGTCGTTGTCGTATCCGCGGGGCCCACCGGTCCCGCGGCGCAACCGGATCACGCTGCCCATCCACGCCAGCAGCGGACCGCCATGGTCCGCCGCAGCCAGCGCTCCCAGCCATTCCCGGCCTACACGCTCACCGAGCCGACGGCAGAACAACCCGTCGACGGGCAGCACTCGCGGCTGCCCGGCACCGCTGTCCACCCACACCAACTGAGCCATAGCCGGATCAAGCAACACATCAGCTACGGCCACCACCTCGGGAAAGACCACCGCGTCCCGCCCCACGATCCGCCACCACTCCAGATCACCCCCGGCATCACCGTCCGCGACCTGATGCAACCGCCGCGGCCAGACCTTCTCCCGCTCCCAGTGCAGGGCCTGCTCCCACCACCGGGCCACCACCGCCTGTGCCAACGCGAACACCCTCTCCGACTCGGCCCCCGCCCGCACCGCCCGCCCCGCCCGCCCCGCCGCCCCGTACGCCGGGCCGTACACAGCCGACAGCCGAACGCCACCGGCCCGGCGACCGCACCACCGATCCGCCACGCCGCCGCCGGCTCCCCGGAATCCGCGGCCGGCAGCCTGGCATCCCCCCGTCCCCAGGACGGCAACGCCCGCGCCAGCACACCCTCCTCCACGCCGCACAGACCTGCCAGGAGCTGCCGCCCGGTGGTGTTCAACAGCACCTCGGCGTCTGCCCGCGCGCCCCCGCCGTCGTGCCGAGGCGCGTGGCTGCGCCACTTCCAGCAGGACCGCAACGCCGTCGCCTCCAGTCCGTAGCGGCCTGCGATGCGGCAGATCAGCGACGACGTCGTCTCTCTATTCAGGGGAGCGGTGCGCAGCAGGCCGGGGTGATGGGTCACTCCACCACGGTCTCGTGTCCGCCGATCAGGGAGGGCGTCTTCGCGGCAGTTCCTTCCGGCCCGCGGCCGTCCTTGGCCCACTTCCTCAGGGCCGCAGCTGTCCCTTCCTGAAGCCAACGGCTTCCGTGTGGAGGGAGGTTGACTCGTTCGAGCACACCGTGGTGATCCGATCGCACTAAGCTACGCCTGTGGTGGTTGGCGAAGACGCTCAGGTGAAGGGCTTCTCAGGGGCCCGAAGAGCCAAGCAGTGGCTCGAGGGCACGATGCGCATCTTCGGTGCGTACGCGAACACGGACTCGGAGTCCTGCGGCCGTCGGCTGACCCTCGCCTGGCCGTACGGAGGCCGGACCTTCTCCTTCGATCTGGGCGGCGCCATGCGCGGCGATCCCTACCAGAACGACATGTTCTGCGCAGAGGTCAAGAACTACGCGCAACCCAGCGACCAGGGCACGCAGTTCGACGAGTTCCTCGCCAAGTGCTACGTCGCCGCCCAGGCCCAGCACCATCTCAGCGACCACTTCATGTGGATCACCTGGGCACCGTTCCGGGCGAACTCCTGGTCCACCCTCAACTCACCTGACCAGGTGGAGACCGCAGTCCTTCAACACAGCAGCCGCGTCTTCGGCACCAGCGACCCCGAGGAAGCCCGGAAACTCCTGGACGGCGAACTCGCCCAGTCGGTCGCCGCACGCCTGTGGCTGATCGTCCTCTCGGACAAGCAGGAAACCCTCCTGCCGCTCAAGGACTGGGCGGCCATCGTCGCCGCCGAACTCACCCGCAGAGAGGGCTCGTGGTGAACCTCGTCGAACAGTCGATCTCCCAAGCCATGGACGAGCCCGACGACCGGATGATGTTCACCCAGGTCAAGGACATCGTCGCCCGGCACCTGCGCCGCATGGACCCCGGCGCCACCGTCACCAAAACCGAGTTCTTCAACCACACCCACGTCCCCGACATGGTCCTGGAATGGCCCGGCAGACCCCGCACACCCCGCCGGTTCATCTACCTGCGCACCACATCGGACCAGCGGGAACTCGAGGACGACCTGCAGCGCCTTCCCCGTGTCGACCGGCCGGTGCTTCTGGCGCTCGGTCAACTGCCCTCCGCGCGGCAACGAGGAGACCTCCCCCCGCCACCAGGCAGCAGCACGTCGCTCCTCCTCGACACTTCCGCGCTCGGCGCACTCCAGCCGGCCGACGACTCTCCCGGCATCCCTCAGCTGGTGTCCCGCTCCGTCCTCGAAGGCGGCCGCGGCACCCTCGACAAACCGGCCACCGAAGCATTCCTGAATACGGTCGTCCAGGGAGCGGAAGCTGCCCGTGCGGGAGAACGCGTTCCCACCCGCGATGCTGTCGACGCCCTTACCGCGCAGATGACCACCGATGTCGCCGACCGGATGTCAGCCTTCCTCGCCGCGCTCTGGCAGGGCGGCGGATCCACGCTCGCCAGCTTCCCCGCACCTCAGCGAGGCGTCGGCCATCTCGACGAGACAGCCCTGATGTACCTGCTGGAATCCGAGGACATCACCGATACCGCGTTCTGGAACCGGGTCGTCCGCATGATCAGCCTCCCCACCTTGCTGCGCACCCCGGCTGCAGGCACCGGAAATCTCCAGTACCTCATGCGTGAGGCGATCCGGCTCTGGACCAGCCGCGTCTGCATGATCGTGCCCGGCTTGGCAGACGCGGACATCAGCCCCTGGCGCTGGACAGTGAAGGCCGGCCAGCTGATCCTGCAGACCCCGCGCTTCCACGTGCTGGTCGCCCAGTCCCAGCGTCGGCTCCCGTCCGGCCAGGAACACGACCTGCCCCGCCTCGACGAAGTGAGGAACAGGGCCGACCGCTTCGGCGTCCCGCTGACCTCTCTGCGCATGGTCGTGACGGACCGCCACGTCGGCTACGGCGGACCCGGCGACGACATCTCCCACGACACCCGACTCGACGGCATCAGCGACGCGCTGGGACAGGCCGAGGGAGTCATCGAAGCCGAAGCACGCATCCCCTCCGGCGAGACCCTCCAGTGCATGTTCGCCACCGGGATCGCCAGCGCCCGCGGCGCACGTACCCAGGTACCGCTGGACGCCCTCCTCGGAACAACGACGCGCCTGCTCTCCGAGCTCTCAAGCGATGAAGCCGAGAAGATCACCCAGCTTCTCGGCGCCCAAGGCCCACCCCCCGATCAGCCGTGGAGCCAGCCCAGCTTCGACGACGTGTAGGGCCAGCGCCGGGCCGGTGAGTCCTTGGGGCACTGTAGAACCCGGCGGGTGCAGGCCCGACCATCAGCACGGCGCGTGGGACTGTAAAACGTTCGGTGTAACTCCCGGTCATGGAAGATGCATCGATGACCAGCAACAACGTGACCGAGCCCGTCGAGCCGTCTATAAGACGGCGCCGTCGAAGTCTGTGGACGACCGGCTGATCGACGAGCTGGTGGGCCGGGCTCAGGCCGAGGGCCTTCAGCTGACCGGCGAGGGCGGGCTGCTCCAGCAGCTGACGAAGCGGCTCCTGGAGTCGGCCCTCGAGGGCGAGATCACCGACCACCTCGGCTATGACAAGCAGGATCCGGCGGGGAAGAACGGTGGCAACTCACGCAACGGCACCCGCGCCAAGACCATACTGACCGACGTGGGCCCGGTGGAGATAACCGTGCCCCGCGACCGCGAGGGCTCCTTCGAACCGAGGATCGTCAAGAAGCGCCAGAAGCGCCTGTCCGGCGTCGATGAGATGGTCATCTCACTCGCCGCGAAGGACCTGACGACTGGTGAGGTCCAGGCCCACCTCGCCGAGGTCTATGGCGCCGACGTGTCCCGCCAGACGATCTCCACGATCACCGACAAGGTCCTCGAAGGCATGGCCGAATGGCAGAACCGGCCCCTGGACGCCGTCTACCCGGTGGTCTTCATCGACGCCGTCCACGTGAAGATCCGCTCCGCGACGGCGCGGTCGCCAACCGGCCCATCTACGTCGCCCTGGCGGTCACGGCCGAGGGCCGGCGGGACATCCTCGGGCTGTGGGCCGGTGATGGCGGCGAGGGCGCCAAGCACTGGATGCACATCCTCACCGAGATCAAGAACCGCGGCGTGAACGACGTCCTCATGCTGGTCTGCGACGGGCTCAAGGGCCTGCCCGACGCCGTCGAGACCGTCTGGCCGAAGACGATCGTGCAAACCTGCGTGGTCCACCTGCTGCGGAACTCCTTCCGCTATGCCGCCCGCCAGGACTGGGACAAGATCGCCAAGCTCCTCAAGCCCGTCTACACCGCGGAAACCGAGGACGCGGCCCTCGAGCGGTTCGCCGAGTTCGCCGACACGTGGGGCAAAAAGTACCCGGCGATCGTCCGGCTCTGGGAGAACGCCTGGGAGGAGTTCACTCCCTTCCTCCGCTTCGACACCGAGATCCGCCGCATCGTCTGCACCACCAACGCGATCGAGTCCGTCAACGCCAGGATCCGACGGGCGGTGAAAGCCCGCGGCCACTTCCCGAACGAGCAGGCCGCCCTGAAGTGCGTCTGCATGGCAATCATGTCGCCGGACCCGACCGGCAAGGGCCAGGCTCGCTGGACCATGCGCTGGAAGACAGCCTTGAATGCCTTCGACATCACCTTCGACGGCCGGCTCTCCGCGGCCCGTCAGTAACCCTCAACAACCCGAGTCACACCGCTCGTTTGACAGTCCCGCTGCTCGGCGTGCGTCTACGTCAGTGTCGCCGGCGGGAAGAAGGCCGGTGACACCGACGAGCGGCTGCACAATGTCGCGGCGTGGCGCGAGGCGTCGTTCTGCACCGACGCGGAGCGGGGGGTGGCCGGACCTCTCATCAGCGTCTCCGACGAACACCCCCGGACCCGGTGACACCACCCCCCCCAGGTCATCCGTTCAACAGGGGGACACAGTCATGCCGGGCCCGGAGGCCAGCGGCCCCGTTGCAGGACCGCGAAAAAGATAACGGGGTTAGTGGATGCTGCGGGGGAAGCGGAAGATGTTGTGTGGGTCGTAGGTGTGCTTGGTGTGGGTGAGGCG
>NZ_BAABCQ010000116.1:0-25808 GCF_039539045.1 Streptomyces marokkonensis | reverse complement strand
CTCGTAAGCAACTCCTTGGCTCACAGAACGACATGGCTACGATCCGCCTTGCTAATTCGCAGGCGCCCCGCGTGCCACACGTGCGCGTACCGGCGCACGAGGCTTCAGAGCTGCCAGGAACGCAACCGGTCGGCCGCGTCGTAGACGTCGGACCGGCCGGACATCAGGTCGCGCGCGAGGTCGACCAGCGCACCGTAGGGCGGGTCGATGCCGAGGCCACTGGCGTACATGTAGGCGACGGCCGTCGCGCAGGCGAAACGGGCGTTGGCGGCGGGCAGGGGTCTGAGCACGGCGAGGGTGTGCAGCAGGGCGGCGGCCCGCCAGGCCGGGTCGGAGTCCACGCCGAGGCGGGGCGGGTCGACCCGGTGCCGGGCGACGGCGGCGACCAGCGCGGAGAAGTCGTCGACGGCCGGCTGCTCCGGCAACACCTCCTCGTGGCGCTGGAGCAGCCAGGGCACGTCGATATGCAGGACCGGCGCCATGGGTCAGGCGGCCCGCCCCTCGCCGCGGACGGGCGGTGGTTCGTCGTCGGGAAAGGCTGCCGCGAACTCGTCGGCGTGGGCCGAGAAGAAACGGCGGAAGGCCTCCGCCCCCTCCTGCAACGCCCGGTGCCGGGCTATGTCGGCGGCTGCGGCCTCCCGCACGAGCGCCTTCATCGACGTACCGCGTTCCTTGGCGATCTGCCGCAGGTCCTCGAGCTCGCGGTCGCTGAACTCCACGTTCAGGGCTGGCATGCCTCCCACGGTACCGCGCTGGTACTGAACCGTAAATATCCGCAGGTCAGAGCATTGTTGCGACGGTACCGCGGGAGGCGATCGGAGCGATTGAGAGGGTCAGCCCTGGTCGGCCACGAAGGAGGCCATCCGGGCCAGCGCGGCGTTCCAGTTGATGGTGTGCTCGTTGGTCGACCAGGACTGGATGTCGTCGATGAAGCAGAACTGGGCTACGCAGCCCTGGAGTTTGCTCTGTGCGTAGGGGTCCTGGATGTTCGAGTTCGGACCGCCCGACAGAGTGCCGTCGGGCGGCGCCGGCAGCGCCGGATCGAGCTGCTTGGCGTACCAGCGGCTGTGCTGGTTGTGGGCGTTGACCTCGCCGTAGCCGGTGACGTACGACATGTTCAGCGCGTTGCGGCCCAGGATGTAGTCCATGCTCTGGAGCGCGCCGTCACGGTACTTCGAGCCGCCGGTGATGTCGTAGGCGGTGGCGAGGACGACCGCGTTGTTCAGCATCTGGTGGCTGGAGCCCCAGTCGTAGACGTTGTCCTCGGGGGCGTAGGGCATGCCGTAGGGGTGCGCCTTGAGCGTGGCCAAGTACTGGTCGGCGCCCTGGACGACGGAGCGGCGTACCTTGTCCCGGCCGGGGAGCCGGTTCGGCACGGTCGCGAGGTCCAGGCGGGCCGCCGCGGCGGTGCGCGCCCAGTCGAAGCCGAGCGGGCCGAAGATGTCGGCGGTGTGGACCGGGGAGTTCAGCACGTACTCCTTGAAGTCCCGCTCCCCCGTCGTCAGGTACAGCTCGGCCGCCGCCCAGTAGAACTCGTCCTCGACCTGGCTGTCCGGGTAGGCCCCGCCGCCGATGCCGTCGCTCTCGTCGGCGAGCACGTCCGGGTGGGCCAGGGCCGCCGCCCAGGCCTGGCGGGCCGCGTCGAGCGCCTTCGCCGCGAACTCCCGGTCGTGGGGGCGGTAGAGGCGGGCCGCCTGGGCCGCCGTCGCCGCCAGGTTGAGGGTGGCCGCGGTGGTCGGCGGGTGCAGTTCACGCTTCTGCGGGTCGTCGCTGGGCAGCAGCGGCAGCCCGGTCCACGCCTCGTCGTGGATCTTGTGGTGGGCCATGCCGGCCAGCGGCTGCCCCTCGGGCACCTGCATCTTCAGCAGGAAGTCCAGCTCCCAGCGGACCTCGTCGAGGATGTCCGGCACCTTGTTGCCGCTCTCGGGGATGTCGAGGGTGCCGTCGCCGAGCTTCGACGGCTCGCCCGTGCGGGCGTGCAGCGAGCGCTCGTAGGTGCTGAGCAGCTCCCAGGTGGAGATGCCGCCGTTGACGACGTACTTGCCGTGGTCGCCGGCGTCGTACCAGCCGCCGGAGACGTCGAGGGTGTAGTCGCAGACGCCGGGCTGGCAGGGGACCTCGGTGTCGCCCTGGTTGGGCGCCACGCCCACGTGTCCGGCGGGGCGGGCGTAGCCCGGACGCAGGTCGCCGCTGATCGCGGTGCCGCTGCGCTGCGTGTAGTAGTACTTCGCGGAGTCGGTGCGCAGCCGCTCGTAGGCGGCCGTGCCGATGTCGAACGGGCGGCTGGTCTCCCCGTCGGCGATCAGGGTGTAGCCCTCGCCGCGCCTCTTGTGGCGGCCGAAGTCGATCGAGTGGACGTTCTGACCGGAGGAGGCGTCGACGCCGCGCGGCGTGCTCCAGCCGTGGGCGACGACCCGGCCGCGCTCGTTCTTCAGCCGCCAGGGCAGGCGTGTGGTCTCGTCGGTGACGAGGGTGGCGTTCTTCGGGCCGGACGGCAGGTAGCCGACCTGGTTGACCCGGACCCGCGGCCCGGTGTCGGGCACGTACGGCTCGGGTGCCACGCCGCCGAGCAGGGACACGTCGTCCACGCAGAACCGCCAGGCGTCGGGTGTGCCGCCGAGCTGGAAGCCGACCTGGCCCTGGGTCGTGTCGACGGGCGAGGTGAAGGTGTACGAGTAGGTGTTGCCGGAGACGCTCAGCTGCGGGCTGACCTCGTGGTAGGTGTCGTACGGGGACACCGACAGGCCCACGATCGCCCGGACCACGTGGTCGGCGGGCGTGCCGTCCGCGGTGAAGGAGAACCTGTACGACTCCCCCGCGACCAGGGTGATGTCGTTCTGGCCGACGGCCGCGTCCCAGCGATTGGCGGTGCCGCCGGGGGCGTCGGCGCACAGCCGCCCGTCGGACACGGCCGCGGTGACGTTGCTGCTCGCCCACCAGGAGTCGGTGCCGTTGTCGAAGGTGCCGTTCTTGACCTGCTCGGTCTCCTCGGCTCCGGCCGGTGTGGCGGGCAGCGCGGTGACGGCGGCCGCGAGCAGGGCGGTCAGGGAGACGAGGGCGGTTCTGCGTCGGGTCAGGCGTTGTGTCGGGCGTCTTGTCACGTCCGGACTCCTCGGGGGAGGCGGCGCTCGCCTGGATGGGAGCGCTCCCAAATGTGGTCGCAGGCCATGCTTGTGGGAGACATGACATCCGTCAACGGTCCGGACGAGACTGGTTCCCGTCCGGACCGCGCACGCGAGAGGTTCGGGAGCGGGCGCAGGCGAGGAGCTCGGGAGCGGGCACGGGCGAATGATCAGGCCAGGCGCCTCAAGGGGTGCGAGAAACGGCGCGTTTCGCGCATCGGCCCAGTTCAGGGCCATCCACACCTACGACAGGGGAGCCCTCACTTTGTCTAGACCTATTTTGTCTAGACCTCTTGCCCCGCCCATGACCCGCGGGCTACGTTTCCCGCTGTTCGGAGTACCGCACGTTTCACGTTTCCTTCAATTCCCTTGATGAGCAAGGCTGGAAGGAGCATGCACGCATGCAGGACCGGAGACTGACCAGACGAACCGTTCTCGCCTCCGCGACCGTGGTCGCCGCGAGCTCGACGGGCGTCGTGGGCGTGACGGCCACCCCCGCCGTCGCGCACCGGCGCGACCACCGCCTCAAGAAGATCATCTCCAGGATGAGCGTCGAGGCGAAGATCGGCCAGCTGTTCGTACCGTACTTCTACGGTACGTCGGCGACTTCTCCCAGCCAGTTCGACCAGGACCGCAACCTCGCGGAACTCGGCGTCCGCACCGTGGCCGAGCTCATCGCCAAGTACCACATCGGCGGTGTCATCTACTTCTCCGGCTGGGCGAACAACATTCAGGACCCCCGCCAGATCGCGGACCTGACGAACGGTGTGCAGCGAGCCTCGCTCGCCCTGCCCGCCCCCGTCCCGGCCCTGATCTCCATCGACCAGGAACACGGGGCCAACGTCCGCATCGGCAGCGGCGCCACCCAGCTGCCGGGCGCGATGGCGCTCGGCGCGGGCCGCTCGCTCTCCGACGCGCGCGCCGCCGGACGGATATCGGGCACCGAACTCGCCGCCCTGGGCATCCACCAGAACTTCGCCCCGGTCGCCGACGTCAACGTCAACCCGGCCAACCCCATCATCAACGTCCGCTCCTTCGGCGCCGACGCCCGCGCGGTGGGCCGCATGGTGGCGGCCCAGGTGACCGGCTACCAGCAGGCCGGCGTCGTAGCCTGCGCCAAGCACTTCCCGGGCCACGGGGACACCGCGCAGGACAGCCACACCGGACTGCCCGTGATCACCCACACTCGCGAGGAGTGGGAGCGCATCGACGCCCCGCCCTTCAAGGCCGCGATCGCCGCCGGCGTCGACTCGATCATGACCGCGCACCTCCAGGTCCCCGCACTCGACCCCAGCAACGAACCGGCCACCCTGTCGCCCGCGATCCTCCAGGGCGTGCTGCGCGACGAACTGGGCTTCGACGGCGTGATCGTCACCGACGCCCTCAACATGCAGGGTGTACGCACCAAGTACGGCGACGACCGCGTGCCCGTCCTCGCCCTCAAGGCCGGCGCCGACCAACTGCTGTTCCCGCCGGACATCGACGTCGCCTACCACGGCGTCCTGGCCGCCGTCCGCGACGGAGAGATCACCGAGGGCCGGCTCGACGAATCGGTCCTGCGCATCCTGCGGATCAAGGACAAGGCCGGCCTGTTCGACGGCAGCCCCTACGTCTCCCCGAAGGTGGTCGACCGGGTCGTCGGCGCCCGAAAGCACCAGCGCGCCGCCGCCCGGATCGCCGAGCGCACCACCACCCTGCTGGTCAACGAGGACGAGGCGCTCCCGCTGCGCCGCGGGCACAGGAAGCTGCTCGTGGTCGGTGCCAGCCCGGCCTTCCCGACCGACGCCACCCGCACCACGGTGCCCGAGCTGGCCAAGGCGTTCGACGAACTGGGCTACAGCACCACCCACCTCGCCACCGGCCGGGAGCCCGACGCGGCGAAGACCGACGAGGCCGTGGCCGCCGCGCGGGGACGGGACGCGGTGGTGGTCACCACCGACAACGTCGGCGCCACCAGCGCCCAGCGCACCCTGGTGTCCCGGCTGCTCGCGACGGGTGTCCCCGTCGTCCACCTCGCGGTGCGCAACCCCTACGACATCGCCCACCTCGGCGACGTCCCGGCCTCCCTGGTCTCCTACTGCTGGACCGAGGTCGAACTGCGCGCCGCCGCCCGGGTGATCGCAGGCCGGGTCGAACCGCGCGGCAAGCTGCCCGTGCCCATCCAGCGGGCGGACGACCCGACCAAGGTCCTCTTCCGCTCGGGACACGGCCTGTCGTACGACGACTGACACCCGCGTCCCCGCACGGCCTTCGGCCCCGGCGCCCCTGAAGGGGGCTCCGGGGCCGAAAAGCAGCGTCAGGCGCCGGTCGCGTACGAGAGGAAGCGGGTTCACGCCGCACGGACGCTCAGGTCGCCGCCGCGAAAACGTCGACGCCCGTGAGGTCGGCCGACAGCGCCCACAGGCGCGCGGCCTGCTCGGGGTCGGTCGCGTGTGCGTGCACGCCGCCTTCCGAGCCGTCGCCGGCCGGTTCGGCTATGTCGCAGTCCTCGCAGTACACGCCGCCCATGCCGGCCAGCCGGGGGGAGGTCGCCGCCCAGACCTGCGTCGCCGCGCCCTGCCCGGGCGTCTTGAAGGTGGGATCGGTCGGGTTGCCGTTCTCGTCGATCCAGCCCGCGTCGACCATCTCCGCCTTCGCGAGGTGGCGCTGCAGCGGGGTGAGGATGCTGCCCGGATGCACGGCGAACGCTCTGACTCCGGCGTCGCGGCCGAGCGCGTCGAGCCGCACGGCGAACAGCACGTTCGCCGCCTTGGCCTGCCCGTACGCCTGCCATCTGTCGTAGCCGTGCTCGAACTGCACGTCGTCCCAGCGCACGCCGGTGATGCCGTGGGCGCCGGAGGACACGGCGACCACGCGCGCGCCACCGCGGGCGATCGCCGGCCAGAGATGGTTGATCAGCGCGTAGTGGCCGAGGTGGTTGGTGGCGAACTGCGCCTCCCACCCCGGGCCGACCCGCGTCTCGGGGCAGGCCATGACCCCAGCGTTGTTGATCACGAGGTCGACCTTGCGACCCGAGGCCAGGAACCGCTCGGCGAAACCTCGGACGCTTTCCAGATCGGACAGGTCGAGGTCGTCGGTCTCGACACCGTCGATGCCCTCGACAGCCTCCTGAGCGGCCGCCCGTCGCCGGGCGGGGACCACGACGCGGGCTCCGGCACCCGCCAGTGCGCGGGTTGTCTCCAGACCGAGTCCCGAGTAGCCACCGGTCACGATCGCGGTGCTGCCGGACAGGTCGATCCCGCTCAGTACGTCGTCCGCGGTACTCCGGGCGCCGAAGCCCGACCCGATCTTGTGCTGAGGTGTCGTCATGGCGGAGACGCTAGATGCTGGACCGCACTCCAAGGCAAGGGCCGGTGCCGGCGAACGTCCGGGTCCAGCCGCCGCGTCTGTGCCGGATCACCACCATCACCGACGGGACGGCAGCGCCCACCACGCCATGCTCGGCATCGCGCGCATGCACGACCTCGCCCTCCTCGGACCGACGGGCGGTGAGCGGTGAGCGGTGAGCGGTGAGCGGTGAGCGGTGGGCAACGAACTGCTACGACGCGCGACCAAGAACCGTTCGCGGGACAGCCCTCAGGCGGCGGGCGCCTCGAGTCGGCTGATGCGGAGCGCTCCCTCCCTCTCGTCGGGGTGGCGGCTGGTCAGCGTCAGGCGGACACGGGAGCCGCGTACCGCGTCGAAGGTGATGACGGTCGGCGCGTCGGACTCGGCGGCCCAGTCGGTCCGCGCCCCCTTGGCCGCGCGCCAGGCACGGCCGTCCCAGACGGCGACCTCGACCGTGGCGGGCAGGCTGTGGGTGGCGTCGACGGTGAAGGACACCTCGATCCGGTCGTAGGTGCGCCGGCGGCCGTGGTCGACCGAGACCCAGTCCTCGGCGCGGGCCCCGTCGAAGGCGGGCAGCAGTGCGGTCGCCGCCTTGTGGAAGCCGTTGGACCAACCGGTCGCCGGGTCGCCGTCGAGCATGGCGGCGGGGAGCGTGTCGGGGCGGCCGGAGTAGCTCGCGTCCGCGTGCGGGAGGTCCACGGGCGCCGGGTGCTCGGGCCGGAACTCCGGGGCCGGTGTGGTGGCGCGGGACTCGGCGCGGCGGGCGCGCACGGTCGCCGTGTCCGTGCGCAGCCCGTCCGCGCGGGCCGTCACCCGCACCGTGCCCGGCCGGGTGCCGGACCGCACGATGGCCAGGGCCTTGCCGTGGAAGGCTGTGCGGGTACTGGCCTGGTAGCGCTCGGCGCTCTCCTGGCGGCCGTTGTCCACTCCGGCCAGGGAGCCGCCCGCGACGTCGAAGGAGATCAGCTGCTCGGCGCCGGGCACCACCACCCCGCGCCGGTCGACCACCTCGGCGGTCACGAAGACCAGGGAGCGGCCGTCCGCGGCGACGCTCTCGCGGTCCGGGGTGAGGCGCACGGCGTGCGGCGCACCGGCGGTACGCAGGACGTCGGTGGCGACCGCCCTGCCGTCCCGCCGGGCGACCGCCTTGAGCTCGCCCGCCTCGAAGGGCACCTTCCAGGTCAGGTGGAGCTTGCCCGCACTGCCGTTGGGGCTGGTGTAGCTGCCCGGGTAGGGGCCGTCGGTGAAGGTCTTGTCGTCGCCGGTGGCCTCGGTGGTCTCCAGGTAGGTGCGGCCGTCGACGGTCTTCTTGGTGTCGAACGCGCGGGTGCCGAGGGACCTGCCGTTCAGGTACAGCTCGACGGTGTCGACGTTCGCGTACGCCCAGACCTCGACGGTGTCGCCCTCGCGGTGGTTCCAGGTGGTGGGCAGCAGGTGGACCATCGGCTCGTCCGTCCACTGGCTCCGGAACAGGTGGTACATGTCCTTCGGGAATCCGGCGGTGTCGACCGCGCCGAAGAAGGACGCCTTCACCGGGAAGACGTCGTACGGCGTCGGCTCGCCGATGTAGTCGATGCCGGACCACAGGAACTGGCCGGTGAACCACTTCCGGTCCCGGTCCTTCTTGTGGCCGTACTCGCCGCTCATGGTCCACGAGGCGAGGTTGTTGTCGTAGGACGAGGTGGCGCGCTTGCCGGGCGTCTGGTTCTCGCCGGTGTTCAGGTGCTCCGGTTCCTGGTAGGTGCCCCGGGTGGAGGTCTCGGAGGAGGACTCGGACTCGAAGAGGAACAGGTGGGGGTAGGCCTCGTGCAGGTCGTCCACCGACTTGGCGGTGTTGTAGTTGAGGCCGAGGCCGTCCAGCTTGGCCAGCATCAGGTCGGCCGCGGAGCCCTTGGCCGGCATCCGTCGGTACTTGTCGGAGCCGATGACGAGCGGGCGGGTGTCGTCGGCGGCTCGAATGGCGTCGATGATCCGGTCGGCCATGGCGAGTCCGGCGGTGGAGGTGGAGTCGGGTACCTCGTTGCCGATGGACCACATCACCACGGCGGGCGAGTTACGGGCCGCGAGCACCATCTCGGTGGCGTCCCGCTCTCCCCATTCGTCGAAGAACCGGCCGTAGTCGTGACTGTTCTTGCCGGTGCGCCAGCAGTCGAAGGCCTCCACCAGCATCACGATGCCCATCTCCTCGCAGACCTCGATCATCTCGGGCGCGGGCGGGTTGTGGGAGGTGCGGAAGGCGTTGACGCCCATCGACTTCATGATGGTCATCTGGCGGCGGATCGCGTCGGTGCTGACTGCGGCGCCGAGCGCGCCGAGGTCGTGGTGCAGGTCGACGCCCTTGATCTTGGCGTGGGCTCCGTTGAGGTGGAAGCCCTCCGCCGGGTCGACGTGGAAGGTGCGGACACCGAACGGGGTGCGGTAGGTGTCGACGGTCCGGCCGCCGAGGCGCAGTTCGGTGTGCAGGGTGTAGCGGTGCGGGCTCGCGAAGTCCCACATCCGGGGGCGGGTGACGGTGAGTTCGTGGATCTCGCTCGCCTCGTCGGTGACGCCCGCCGTGGAGGCCGCGCGGGCCACGGTGCGGCCGTCGGCGTCCTCGACCGTCGACCGGATCTCGACCTCGCGCGCGCTGCCCGAAGCGTTCACGACCGAGGTCTCCACACGGACGACGGCGCGCTCCTCGCTGACCCGCGGGGTGGTGACGTACGTGCCCCAGCGTCGTACGTGCACCGGTTCGGTGACGACGAGGCGGGCTTCGCGGTAGATGCCGCTGCCGGAGTACCAGCGGCTGCTCGGCAGCCGGTTGCGCACCTGGACCGCGAGGACGTTCTCGGTGCGGCCGTCGGTGTGCACCAGGTCGGTGAGGTCGAGGGCGAAGCCCGTGTAGCCGTAGGGATGGCGGCCTGCCTCCCGGCCGTTGCAGTGGACGCGGGCGTCCATGTAGACGCCGTCGAACTCGACCGAGATCCGCTTGCCGGCGAGGGAGGGCGGCAGGGTGAAGGCGAGGCGGTACCAGCCGAGTCCGCCCGGCAGGAAACCGGTGCCGCTGGTGGTGCCGTGCTCCGTGGTGGGCGTCTGCTCGATGCTCCAGTCGTGCGGGACGGCGACCTCGCGCCACGCCGAGTCGTCGTACGCCGGGTCGGCGGCGTCGGTGGGGTCCTCGGCCGCTCCGTCGGGGTCGACCAGCCAGAACCGCCAGCCGTCGCGCAGGGCGACGGTGCTGCGGCCCGCACCGCTCCCCGTGGCGTCCGCGGCCCACACCGGCGAGGTGCCGCCCAGCACCGCCCCGGCCGCCGGCGTGGCGGCGGAGGCGATCAGAACCGATCTGCGGGTGACCGTCATGACGGATCTCCTTCATCAAGCTCATCAAGGCTCAGAAGTACTCACAACTGATCGTGAACAAACAGATTCTGACGTCGCGCCACACGCGGTCGTCAAGAGCACGGAAAGCACTTTCTACCCCGGGCGGCCCGGCCGTCCGGTCTCCCGTGCTTCGGCGGAGCGGTCGCGAGCCCGGTCGTTCGGGCCCGGGCGGAGTCCGGACCCACTAGGCTGGGGGGCAGGTGACGCGCTGTTCACTGTGGGTGTGCGCAATGGAGTGGCGACGATGAGTCCGGTCAACCCGTTCGGCGATGCCGCCACGGCCCGCGCAGTCGTCGACGACTCCGGCACCCTGCGGGAGTGGAACGAGGGCGCCCGCCAGCTGCTGGGCCATCCCGCCGCCGACGTCGTGGGGCGCCCCGCCGCCGGACTGCTGGCCGACGGCGGTGACGGCACGCGTCCCGGACCCGGCGACGACCGCTGGAGCGGCACTCTGGCGCTGCGGCACCGCGACGGGCACACCGTGTCCGTGTGGGTGCTCGCCCACCACAGACCGCCGCGCGACGGCGGCCCGGGCACGTGGCTCGCCGTCGCCCCGCCGGACTCCGGTCCCGACCGTCCGGACGATCCACTGGTCAGAGCCGCCCTCACCCAGTCCCCCTGCGCCACCATGATCTTCGACGACCGGCTCCGGCTGCGCGGTGTCAACGACGTCATGGCGCGGCTCCTCGGTCTCCCGGCCGACCGCGTCCGGGGCCTGCGGCCCACCGACATCGGCAGCAAGCGGCAGAACACGGAGCTCGAAGAGCGCCTGCGGCAGGTGCTCGCCACCGGCCGCCACTACGACATGCACACCCACCTCAAGGCCACCGGCGAGAGCCGCGCCCACGCGTGGCACGCCCGTATCGCGCCCCTCACGGACGCCGACGGGCAGGTGAGCGGCATCTGCGTGAGCGCCCACGATTTCACGGAGCAGCACCTCGCCCGGGAGCGGCTGCAACTGGTCAACGAGGCCAGCGTGCGCATCGGCACCACCCTCGACGTCACCCGCACCGCCCAGGAGCTGGCGGACGTGTGCGTCCCCACGCTCGCCGACTTCGTGAGCGTCGACCTGCTGGACCCGCAGGAGCACGGCGACGAGCCCTCCGCCGCGCCGGTCCCGCCGGTGGGTCTGCGCCGCGCGGCCCACCAGTCGGTCAGCCCGGGCTGTCCGGAGGCGGTGGCCGAGCCGGGCCGACTGGACGTCTACCCGGCCGGCTCGCCCCAGGCCGAGTCCCTGGTCGCGGGGCGCGCCTTCGTGGCCGCGGTGCCCAACGGCGACCTGGAACAGTGGCGGGAGTGGGACCCCGTCCGCGTCCGGCGGGTGCAGGAGTACGGCATCCACTCCACGATGTCCGTGCCGCTCCAGGCCCGCGGTACGACTCTCGGCGTCGCGGTTTTCACCCGGTTCCGGCGGCCGTACCCCTTCACGGACGACGACCGGCTGCTGGCCGAGGAAGTCACCGCCCGTGCCGCCGTCTGTATCGACAACGCCCGCCGCTACTCCCGCGAGCGCGAGACGACACTGACCCTCCAGCGCAGCCTGCTCCCCCGGTGGCTGCCGCCCACCGCCGCGGTGGAAGCCGCCTCCCGCTACCTCCCGGCGGCCCGCTCCGGGGTCGGGGGCGACTGGTTCGACGTCATCCCGCTGTCCGGGATGCGGGTCGCCATGGTCGTCGGGGACGTCGTCGGCCACGGCATCCAGGCCTCGGCCACCATGGGCCGGCTGCGCACCGCCGTCCGCACTCTCGCCGACATCGACCTGACGCCCGACGAACTGCTCACCCACCTCGACGACCTGGTCGTCCGGCTGTCCGAGGAGTCCGGCGACGACGGCGCGGGCGAGGTCGGCGCCACCTGCCTGTACGCCGTGTACGACCCGGTGTCGCGGCGCTGCTCCCTGGCCCGGGCCGGACATCCGGCGCCCGTCCTGGTCCCGCCCGACGGCCCGCCCCGGCAGCTCGGGCTGCCCTCGGGGCCCCCGCTGGGCGTGGGCGGGCTGCCCTTCGAGTCCGCCGAGCTGGAGCTGCGCGAGGGCAGCGTGCTGGCGTTCTACACCGACGGGCTGGTCGAGAGCCGGGACCGGGAGGCCGAGGCCGGTCAGGCACTGCTGCGCAAGGCCCTGGCGCCCTCCGCCGACTCGCCCCCCGCCGACTCCCTGGACACGACCTGCGACCGGGTGCTGCGCGCCCTGCTCCCGCCGGACGGCGGCGCCGCCGACGACGCGGCCCTGCTGCTGGCCCGCACCCGGGGGCTGCCCGCCGGCCAGGTCGCCACCTGGGACATCCCGGCCGATCCGTCACTGGTCGCCCCCGTCCGCAAGCAGGTAGTCGAACGGCTGTCCGACTGGGCCCTGCTGGAGGCGTCCTTCACGGCCGAGCTGGTGGTCAGCGAACTGGTCACCAACGCCATCCGGTACGGCTCCTCACCCATCCGGCTGCGGCTGATCCACGACACGGCCACCCTCATCTGCGAGGTCTCCGACACCAGCCACACCGCGCCGCACCTGCGCCGGGCCAAGACCTGGGACGAGGGCGGCCGCGGTCTGCTGCTGGTTGCCCAGCTCACCCAGCGCTGGGGCAGCCGGCACACGACCGAGGGCAAAACGATCTGGGCGGAGCTGGGACTGCTCGACGAGGAGTGAGCCCCCGCTTCCGCAGTGCGCCCCCGCGCCCCTCGTTTCCCGGCCCACGCGGCGGGACACTCGAAGGCACAGGGCGTACGGCACGGCCGCCACACCCGGCGGGCCGTACGCGGGAAACTCGACGGGAGTGTGGAGAAACGATGGCCAACACGTCCCAGCCCGTACGCCGCACGGCCATGCTCGCCGGCGCGGTCGCGCTGCTCGGCCTGGTGGGCGCCTGCGGCAGCGAGAGCAGCACGTCGAGCGCCCCACAACCCACCAAAGCCCCGCGCACGACCCATGCGGACACCGGTGCCGCCACCCGCACACCCACCGCACCCGCGGTCACCACCGCGCCCGGTGACACCGCCGGACCGGCCTCCGCCTCCGCCCGTACCGACGGCCGCTGCCACACCTCCGAACTGCGCGCGGCCGTCGGCCGCGTCGACCCGGGGGCGGGGCAGCGGAACTTCCCGATCGTGCTGACCAACACCTCCGACCGCACCTGCACGCTGTACGGCTATCCGGGCGCCGCCTTCGTGGACGCGTCCGGCGCACAGCTGGGCCCGGATCCCGAACGCGCGCCCGCCTCCCCCGTGACGGTCACGCTGACACCGGGGAAGAGCGCGTGGGCGGGACTGTCGTTCTCCAGCCCACAGATCAGTGGCGCCCGTACCGCCACCCCGGCGGCGCTGCTCGTCACTCCGCCGGACGAACACGACCCGCTCAAGGTGAGGTGGTCGGCCGGCGAGGTGCCGGTGGGCGGCGGCGAGTCGTCGGTGTCCGTCACCGCCCTGGAGGCCGGAACGGGCCCGTGAGACGCACGCCGGAACGGAACCGCGGGACGTGACGCCGCCACGGGCCCGTGCCGTCGTCAGGTCCGAAACACGTGCGATCAGTGCCCGGCGATCGGGTGCGGTGCGTAGGGCCGCTCCAGCTCCTCGATCTCCTTCTCGGCGAGCGTCAGTTCGACCGCCGCCACGGCGTCCTCGATGTGCCGCGGCTTGGACGCGCCGATGATCGGCGCGGTCACCGTGTCCTGGTGGAGCAGCCAGGCCAGGGCCACCTGGGCGCGCGGGACGCCCCGGTCACCGGCGATGCGGGTGACGGCCTCGACCACGGCGCGGTCGCCCTCCTGGTAGAGGGTGCTGCCGAAGTTGTCGCTGGCGCTGCGCTCGGTGGCGGTGTCCCAGTCACGGGTGAGACGGCCGCGGGCGAGCGGGCTCCAGGGCAGCACGCCGACGCCCTGGTCCGCGCAGAGGGGCAGCATCTCGCGCTCCTCCTCGCGGTAGACGAGGTTGTAGTGGTTCTGCATGGACACGAACCGGGTCCAGCCGTGCCGTTCGGCGGTGTACTGGGCCTTGGAGAACTGCCAGGCGTACATCGAACTGGCCCCGATGTAACGGACCTTGCCCGCCTTCACCAGGTCGTGCAGGGCCTCCATCGTCTCCTCGACGGGCGTGTACGGGTCGTAGCGGTGGATCTGGTAGAGGTCGACGTAGTCGGTGCCCAGGCGGCGCAGGCTATGGTCGATCTCGGTCATGATCGCCTTGCGGGACAGTCCGCCGCCGTTGGGTCCGGGCCGCATCCTGCCGTGCACCTTGGTCGCGAGCACGATGTCGTCCCGGTGGGCGAAGTCGGCGAGCGCCTTGCCGACGATCTCCTCGCTGGTGCCGTCGGAGTAGACGTTGGCCGTGTCGAAGAAGGTGATGCCGGCCTCCAGCGCCTGCCGGATCAACGGACGCGAGGCCTCCTCGTCGAGGGTCCACTCGTGCGTGCCGCGGTCGGGAACGCCGTAGGTCATGCAGCCCAGGCAGATCCGCGACACGTCCAGGCCCGTCGAACCGAGCTTCACGTACTGCATCGTTGCTGCTCCTGTCTTCGGGATCATCAGTACCAGGGGGGAGCGTACGTCTTCCCGCGGATCCGTCTCGCCGGGGTACGGGTCACCGAGGCGCACGCCCGTCCCGCGCAGCCGTGTCGAACAGGTTCCCGTCGGCGCCGGGACCCTACCGACCGGGCCGCGGGCCGTGGATGCGGCGGTCCGTCTGCTCGATGGGTACGTCGTTGATACTCGCCTCCCGTCGGGTCATCAGACCGTGCTCGTCGAACTCCCAGAGTTCGTTGCCGTAGGAGCGCCACCACTGGCCGCCCGCGTCGCTGGACTCGTACTGGAAGCGGACGGCGATGCGGTTGCCGTCGAAGGCCCACAGGTCCTTGCGCAGGGCGTACTCGCGCTCGCGTGCCCACTTGGCGGTCAGGAACTCGACGATGGCGGCGCGACCCGAGAGGAAGGTGTCGCGGTTGCGCCAGACCGAGTCCTCGGAGTAGGCGAGCGCCACCCTGTGCGGGTCGCGGGTGTTCCAGGCGTCCTCGGCGGCCTGTACCTTCCGGGCGGCGGTTTCGCGGGTGAACGGCGGCAGGGGCGGTCGGTCGGCCGTCATGGCTGAACCTCCGTGGGAAGAAGTGGAGAAGTGGAGAAGTGGAGAAGTGGCGCGATCATGGAGAACGACCGTTCTCCATGATCGCTGCTACCGTAGGAGAACGTTCGTTCTCACGTCAAGGGAAGGCGTCGGGAATCGCGTCAGGCACACGTCAGGGAAGAGCAGGGAAGCAGAGGTAGAGGTTCCTCATGGACAGCGAGGTCGCCCGCGAGCGGGCCCTGGACGCGGCGGAGCGGCTCTTCTACGGACGGGGCGTCCGGGCCGTCGGCATGGACGACGTCCGCGGCGGCTCCGGAGTCTCGCTCAAACGCCTCTACCAGCTGTTCCCGGCCAAGGAGCAGCTCGTGGTGGCCTGCTTGGAGCGGCGCGACGTGCGCTGGCGGGGGCGGCTGGCGGAGTACGTCGACCGGTACGAGGAGCCCACCTCGCGGATTCTGGCCGTCTTCGACTGGCTCGGACAGTGGTTCGCCGAGCCGGACTTCCGCGGGTGTGCCTGGATCAACGCGTACGGCGAACTGGGGGCCACGTCCCCTCCGGTGGCCGACCGGGTGCGGGCGCACAAGGCCGCTTTCGGCGAGTACCTCGACGGCCTGACGTCCGACGCGGGACTGCCCCCGGCGTTGAGCGGGCAGCTGTTCCTGCTGGCCGAGGGTGCCATGGTGACGGCGGGGGTCACGGGCGGTACGGCGCCCGCGCGCCAGGCGCGTGAGGCTGCGCGAGTACTACTGGGCGCCGCCGGGAACGGCGGGTGGGATGCGGTAAGGATGGAACCTGCACCGGCCGGTGCCGCACCGCGGTGCGAGTCAGCTGTACGACGCGACGATGGGACGGATGCCATGCCTCTGGAAGGCGAGTACGAACCCAGCCCGACGCAGTGGGTGCGTGAACAGGTCGAGCTCTACGAGAGCTCGGGCGGCACGAAGGGCACGACCCTGAGGGACACGGGCCTGCCCGTGATCGTGCTGACCACGCGCGGCGCGCAGAGCGGCAGAATCCGCAAGTCGCCGCTGATGCGCGTCGAGCACGACGGCCGTTACGCCGTGGTCGCCTCCCTGGGCGGGGCGCCGAAGCACCCGGTCTGGTACCACAACGTCAAGGCCGATCCGCACGTGCAGCTCCAGGACGGCCCGGCGAAGCAGGACATGACCGCGCGTGAGATCACCGGCGCGGAGAAGGCCGAGTGGTGGGAGCGTGCCGTCGCAGCGTTCCCACCGTACGCCGAATACCAGGAGAAGACGGACCGGGAGATCCCGGTCTTCGTCCTGGAACCGGCCGACGGGAGCTGAATCCGGCGGGCGAAGGTTTCCCGAATCCGCGTGCATGGACCGGCGCCGACCGGGAACACGTCGTTCAGGCCCCGCCGCGTTCCCCCGTCGCGGCGGGGCTTTCCGCTGCCTCCCGCGCCGGCCGGTCGGTGACGTCCAGGAAGATCTGCCGCGCTTCCGGGACGGTGCGCGCGATCGACCTCTTGATGCGCACGGCGACCTCCTCCACCCGCTCGCTGTCCAGGCCCGGCACGAGGTCGACGCGGGCGGCCACGAGGGTGGAGTCGAGGCCCGTCTTCATGGTGAACAGCGCCTCGACGCTGTCGATTTCCGGCTGGGCCCGCAGCAGCGACCGGATCCGGCCGCTGGCCTCCGGGTCGGCGGCCTCGCCGATCAGCTGGTCGCGGGCCTCGCGGCCCAGCCGGTACGCCACGAACACGAGCAGCGCGCCGATCGCGAGCGAGGCGCAGGCCTCCCACACCACTTGTCCGGTGACCATGTGCAGGGCCATGCCCGTCATGGCGAGGGTCACGCCGAGCACCGCGGTGCCGTCCTCGGCGACGACCGTGCGCAGGGCCGGGTCGCGCAGTCCGGTGGCGAGTCCGCCCTGGCCCCGTACCTGGTGCAGGGCCCGCAGCAGCGAACCGCCCTCGGCGAGCAGGGCGACAGCGAGCACGATCAGTCCGGCGACGTAGCCGCCGAGGTCCTCCTGAGCGCCGATGCGCAGTGCCTCGACGCCCTGGAAGAAGGAGAAGCAGCCACCCATGACGAAGATGCCGACGGCCGCCAGCAGCGACCAGAAAAAGCGCTCCTTGCCGTAGCCGAAGGGGTGCTTCCGGTCGGCGGGACGGCGGCTGCGGCGCAGTGCGGCGAGAAGGAAGACCTCGTTCATGCTGTCCGCCACCGAGTGTGCCGCCTCCGACAGCAGCGCGGGCGAGCCCGCGACGAAGCCGCCCACCGCCTTGGCGACGGCAATCACCAGGTTGGCCGCGAGAGCCACCAGCACGGTGACGCGTGTCCTGCGGTCGGCTTTCCGCTCGGCCTTTCCGCCGGCTTTCCCGCCGGCCTCCCGATCGGTGTCCGGGTCGGTGTTCCGGTTCTGCTTCGCTTCCGAGGCTGTCCCACTCACGAGGGGCCGAATGCCCCCCGCCGACGAGACTCACACCCTCTTGTGGGTGGCCCATCAGTGCCGACCGCAGAAAACTGGGAACGTGTCCAGCAGAGAACCCGACGGACTGGAGGCATGCCCCATGAGCGGTGACGGCGGGACGTCCGGCAACAGCGGCTACGGCAGGAAGGCGTTCAAGCGGTCCAGGAGCCACTTCGCGGACCGGATCACCGCGGACGGCCGGGATGGCTGGCCGGTGGCACCCGGCCGGTACCGGCTGGTGGTGAGCCGAGCCTGTCCGTGGGCGAGCCGCGCCCTGGTCTCGCGGCGGCTGCTCGGTCTGGAGGACGCCCTGCCGCTGGCGGTCACCGACCCCGTCCAGGACGACCGCAGCTGGCGCTTCACGCTGGACCCGGACGGCCGCGACCCGATCCTCGGCATCCGCTACCTCAGCGAGGCCTACGACCGGCGCGAGACCGGCTACCCGGGCGGGGTGAGCGTGCCGGCGGTCGTGGACGTGCCCAGCGGGAAGCTGGTCACCAACGACTACCAGCAGATCACCCTGGACCTGGCGACCGAGTGGACGTCCCTGCACCGTCCGGGCGCGCCCGACCTGTATCCCGAGGCTCTGCGCGACGAGATCGACGAGGTGATGGCGGGCGTCTACGAGGACGTCAACAACGGTGTGTACCGGGCGGGCTTCGCAACCGGCCAGGAGGAGTACGAGACCGCGTGCGCGGGAGTGTTCCGGCGTCTGGAGCAGCTGGTGCCCCGGCTGGAGCGGCAGCGCTACCTGGTCGGTGACACGATCACCGAGGCGGACATCCGGCTGTTCACGACGCTGGTCCGCTTCGACGCCGTCTACCACGGCCATTTCAAGTGCAACCGCTGGAAGCTGACGGAGAACCCGGTGTTGTGGGGGTACGTCCGCGATCTGTTCCAGACGCCCGGCTTCGGCGACACCGTGGACTTCGACCACATCAAGCGCCACTACTACCAGGTGCACACCGGCATCAACCCGACCGCCATCGTGCCCCTGGGTCCGGACCTGTCCGGCTGGCTCACGCCCCATCACCGGCAGGAACTGGGCGGCCGGCCGTTCGGCGACGGGACACCGCCGGGGCCGGTCCGCGCCGACGAGACGGTTCCGGTGCGGGGCAGGGCCTGACCGTACGGCCCTCAGTCGTACGCCCCGGCACCGCCTCCGATCCACTCACCGAACACAAGGAGATCCACGTGGCCAAGAAGAAGAAGCAGAAGCTCCCCCTCGCCTACAAGCCCGTCGGCTTCGCGCTGGGCTGGGTGGGCGGCACGCTGGCCGGGCTGGCGTTCCAGAAGACGTGGAAGGTGATGCGGCACGAGGACAACGCGCCCGACGCGCTGGACCCGGACCGCGGCTGGGGGGAGATCCTGCTCGCCGCCGCGATCCAGGGCGCCATCTTCGCCGCGGTGCGCAGTGCCGTGGACCGAACGGGCGCCAAGGTCATCGAGCGCTCGACCGGTGTCTGGCCGGTCGGCGAAAAGGGCGGCCGGGACTGACCGCGCCCGGGCCCCACCCCCTCTTCGTCGCCTACGGCGCCCCTAGCCCTGCTTGGGTGACGTCGGTGTGACGGCGCGGCGCAGGGTGAAGGAGTGGCCCGCCGGGTCGGAGAAACCCCGCTCCTCGTGCGGACCGGCCGGGTCCTTCGCCTCCACCGGGCGTCCGCCGAGCCCCACGATGCCGCGCTCGGCCTCGTCCAGGTCCTCCACCACGAAGTCCAGGTGCACCTGGAGGGAGTTCTCGGGGCGGGGCCAGCTCGGCGGTGTGGCGTTGGCGTCCCGGCGGAACGCCATGCGGAAGCCGCCGGGTCCCTCGATCTCGACCCGGTTGGCGGTCATGTCGGTCTCTTCCGCGCCCAGCAGCCCCTTGTAGAACTCGGCGAGCTTCTCGGGCTCGGCGCAGTCGAGCACCACGACGCCCGCGTTGACCAGTGCCATGTCTCCTCCGAAGGATTCCGGGCGCGGGACGGTCGTGCCCCGCGCCCTGTACCTTGCGGATATCCCGGACCGGACGAATCAGTCGGCCGGCAGCCACCGGCCGTCGCGCATCAGTTCGCGCCCCTCGATCTCGTTGGCCTCGCGCCAGGCCTGGATCCGCTGTGGGTGGATACGGAAGTACAGGTAGGGCGTGGCGAGCGCACGCGGGTCGAAGCCCGTCTTCACGGCAAACAACTCGGCGTCCTGCTCGGGCAGTTCACTGGGCCTCACGGTCTCGACGGTGCCCTCGACCATCACCACGTCACGGGTCGGCCCGATGCCGACGCGGGCCCTGCCACTCGCTGCCAGGTTTCGGCCGGTGGGACTGGCGGCGGGAGTGGAGAACAGCAGACAGGAACCGTTCCAGAGGAAGGACAGGGGGACGAGGTAGGGCATCCCGGACGCACCGTCGGCCGTGGCCACCCAGGCGTCCTCTTCGTGGTCCAGGCGGTGCAGGGTGTCGTGCTTGCGCTGTTCGGCGCTGCGGGCGGGCGACGGGGTCATCGGCGGACGGCCTCCTGATGCTGATGCGTCGTCATGGACGGTCGGTGGCCACGATGGTGCCATGCGACGGGAGCGGTAACGAAGATCACGACCGGGTGCCGTGTAGATCATTTAGGGTCGGGGCAGCCTCGTACTGCTTCTCGGTTCAACTTTCGATCCGAGAAGCCCAGTTCGAGTGTGCGGGCGGCCAGGTGACCGCCCGCTCGCAGGGCCGGGGGGACTCTGCGTTCCGTCTCCCGAAAGGAAGCACATGTCTCAGGACGTCCGGTTCAACCTCCCCTTCGACACTCCCGTCAGCCCGCATCTCGACGAAGCCCGTGACCGTCACCTGCGCTGGGTGCGCGAGCGGGGTCTGGTGCGCAGCCGGGCCGGGTTCGAGGAGTACCAGTCGTGGGACCTGGCCCAGGCGGCGGCGCGCACCTACCCCCACGCGTCGGCGGACGACATGGTCGTCCTGATGAACTGGTTCTCCCTCGCCTTCCTCTTCGACGACCAGTTCGACGCCGGCCGGCCGGACCGCGCGGAGCGCATAGCGGAGGTGGCGCGGGAACTCATCGCCACTCCGCTGCGCCCTGCGGGCACCCCACCGCGCGTGGAATGCCCCATCACCCTGGCCTGGGCCGAGGTCTGGGGCCATCTCTCGGATGGCATGTCCCTGACTTGGAAATCGCGCTTCGCCGCGTCCTGGGGGCGCTTCCTGGTCGCGCACTGCGAGGAGGTCGACCTGGCGGCCCACGGCCGGGCCGGGACGCTCGGGCTCGACGACTACACGGTCTTCCGGCGCCGTACGGTCGGCATCCACCACAGCATCGACGCGGGCGAGCGCAGCCGCGGCTTCGAGGTGCCTGCGGCGGCGATGGCGCATCCGCTGATGGAGCGGATGCGGGACCTGGCCGCGGACACCATCGGATTCATGAACGACATCCACTCCTTCGAGCGTGAGCGCCGCCGTGGGGACGGCCACAACCTCATCGCCGTCCTGCGTCGGGAGCGTGGCTGCTCGTGGCAGGAGGCCGCCGACGAGGCGTACCGCATGACGACCGGCTGTCTCGACGCGTACGTCGCCCTCGAGGCCCGTGTGCCTCTGATGTGCGACGAACTGGGCCTGGACGCGGACGAACGGGCCCGGGTGACGATGGGTGTCGAGGCCATCCAGCACTGGATCAACGGCAATTACGAGTGGGCACTGACCACCGGCCGGTACACGGCGGCCAAGGAAGGCCCGGTCGCAACGGCCGAACTGGCCGGAAGGGGATCGGTGGACGACCTGCTGACCGTGTGAGGTGAGCGCGTCGCCCGGCCGGAGTGTCCGGCCGGGCGACGCGCCCCCGACAGCGCCCCACTCGACGGCCCTCCAGGTACAGCGCTCCGCGACGCCGGTCCGCGACGGCACCTCGCCGACCCCGTCGGCGGACCCCGTCGGCAGACCCCGTCGGCAGACCCCGTCGGCAGACCCCGTCGGCAGACCCCGTCGGCAGAACGCTATACGGCGAACTCGACCGGCAGGCTGTCCAGCCGCGACTCCCAGGTGGAGGCCGTGGAGGTGAGTTCGGCCGACGGCACGGACAGGCGCAGCCCGGGCAGGCGGTGCAGCAGGACGTCGACGGCCGTCTCGATGATGGCCTGGCCGATGTTCTGTCCCGGGCACTCGTGAGGGCCCGCGCTGAAGGCGAGGTGCGAGGCGTTGCCCTGGACCGAGACGGCGGTGTCCGGGCGGATCTCGGGGTCGTGGTTGCCGGCCGCGAGGCCCAGCACGAGCAGGTCGCCCTCCTTGACCGGGCAGCCGCCCAGTTCCAGGTCGGCGGTGGCGAACCGGCCCGGCAGCACGGCGAGCGGCGGGGAGTTCCACATCACCTCTTCCACGAGCGTGGACAGGTTCAGCTGGCCGCTCACCAGGCCGGAGAGCCAGGAGGGGTCGGTGAGGAGGAGCTGGAGCGCCCGGGCCAGCAGGTTGCTGGTCGTGGTGTGGGCCGTGATCAGGACCAGGCGCAGGTGGTTGACGATCTCGTCCTCGTCGAGACCGGAGTGGTGCTCGATGAGTCCGGAGGCGAAGTCGGAGCCGGGCTCCCGCCGCTTGCGCGCGGCGAGTTCGCCGAGGATGCCCATGATGCGCTCGTTGTGCGTGAGGGCGTCCGCGCCGCCCTGGATCACGTGTGCGCTGGACTCGGCGAGGTTGCGTCCCTCCCGCTCGGCGAGTCCGAAGACGCGGGTGAGGACCAGCATGGGCAGGTACTCCGCGAAGTCGGCCACCAGGTCGGCACGGCCCGCGTCCGCGAAGGCGTCGATCTGCTTGTTGGCGAAGTGCGTGGCGTGCCGGCGGATGCCCCTGCCGGCCACGGCGTACAGGTTGTCGGTGACCGCCCCACGCAGCCGGCGGTGCGGTTCGCCGTCCTGGGAGACGCAGTCGGGGCGCCAGCCCAGCATCTGCATCAGCGGGGACGTCTCCTCGACGTGGCCGTCCCGGAAGTCCCGCCAGATCCGCGAGTCGCGGCTGAACTGCAGGGGGTTGTCCAGGACCCGCCGGTTCTCCCGGTAGCCGAGGACCAGCCAGGCGGGGACGTCGCCCTCCAGCAGCACCGGTGCGACGCTGCCGTGCTCCTTGCGGAGCCGCGCGTAGATGTCGTGCGGGTCGGTCGCCGCCTCGGCACCGTAGAGCCGGGTGACGTCCTCGCCGTGGGCGACGGGGCAGCCGCCGCCGGTGGGGCCGGACGGGGTCTGGTCGTCGTTCATCGGGGCTCCAGGGCGGCGGCCGAGCGGTCCTTCAGATGCCGTATCAGAGTGACGAGCACGTCCCGGCTGGCCGTGCGGTCGCGGGCGTCGAAGGCGACGACCGGAGTGTGCGGCGGGATATCGAGGGCGTCCCGGATCTCCTCGACGGGATAGTGGCGGGAGTCGGGGAAGACGTTGAGCGCGATGACGAAGGGGACCTGCTGCCGCTCCATCTCCTCGATCGCCCGGAAACTGGACGCCAGCCGCCGGGTGTCCACCAGGACGACCGCGCCCAGCGCGCCCTTGAACAGGCCGTTCCACAGGAACCAGAATCTCTCCTGGCCCGGGGTGCCGAACAGGTAGAGCATCAGCGTGTCGTTGAGACCGATCTTGCCGAAGTCCAGGCTGACGGTGGTCTGCGTCTTGTCGGCGACCCCGATGAGGCGGTCGACGTCGGCGCTGGCCTGAGTGAGGGTCTCCTCGGTGGTCAGCGGCTTGATGTCGCTGACGGAGCGGACCATGGTGGTCTTGCCCGTGCCGAAGCCGCCGGCGATCATCACCTTCACCGAGCGGGTGCCCCCGGCCGTCGGTGATCCCGGTCGGTCAAAGCCTTTCAAGTCCACTGAGTACCTCCTCAAGGAGCGCGAGGTCGGGCCCGCGGCCGGCGTCGTGCGCCGGGATGGGGTCACGGGCTTCGATACGGCCTGCCTGGAGCAGGTCGGACAGCAGCACCGCGAGAATGTTGAACGGCAGGTGGAGGTGGGCGCCGAGCTCGGCCACCGACAGCGGTTCGCGGCAGCGCCGGAGGATCTCCTCGTGCTCGTGCTGCATCCCCGGTAAGGGGACGGCGCGGGAGACGACGAGGGTCGCCACGTCGAGGGTCGACGCCGAACCGCCCGGCCCGCTGCGCCCTCCGGTGAGGACGTAGTAGCGCTCGAGACCGGACGGATCGGTCGGTCGGCGTGGAGCACTCATCCAGAGTGCTCCTCCTGGCGCGGAGTGGTGCCGAGGAGCTCACCCATCCTGCGGGCCAGGTCGCGCATCTGATGGCCGAGCAGGCCCTGGTCGAGGCCCTCGCGGGCGAGGACGCCGAGATACGTCTCCAGGCCCGCGCGGACGACGAAGAGGTGCCCGCCGTCCACTTCGATCATCGCCAGCCGCAGCTGCCCCGCGTGCTGCGGGAACTGCTCTGCGACCGGCTGGGCCAGCGCCTGCAGTCCGGCCACCACGGCGGCGAAACGGTCCACGTCGTCGGGGTCTTCGGCGCCGTAGGAGGTGATGGCCTTGCCGTCGCTGGAGGCCACGAGGGCGAAGCGGATCTCCTGGATGCTCTCCACAAGGTCGCGGAGCGCCCAGCTCACGTCGGTTCCCTGGTGCGTCATGGGGACTAGTCGCTCTCTTCAGTGCGGTGCTCGGTGGACGCGCCACCGGTGGTCGTGTCACGGGCGTCGGCGGCCCCCGGCGGGGACGCGCCGGCCACCGCGCCGGGGTCACGTCCGGCGGTGGCGAAGGCGGCGAGGCCGGCGAACGAGGCGTCCGGCGGTACGGCGGAGACGGCGGCCCGGTCGCTCGGGCCGGCCCGGTCTGCGTACGCGGCGGGCGCGGGGATGGTCGGGGCCTGCCCCGAGGCCGGCTCTGCGCGCCTGCTCCGGCGCCGGGGCAGGCCGCCCGGGGTGGTCTCCAGGGTGCCGGTTGTTCCAGTGCCGGTGGCAGTGGCAGTGGCAGTGGCAGTGGCAGTGTCGGCACCGGTTCCGGTATCGCCGTCGGTGAGGGCCGGCACGGTGGCCGGGGTGAGGGCCGCTACGGGGTCCGGGGCCGCGAAGGCGGAGGCTGCCGTGGCAGCGGGTGGCGCCGTGGCGGCCTGCGGAGCCTCCGGCGTGCTCGCGGCGCCGGTGGCGGCCGCCGGCAGCGGACTGAAGTACTTGTGCGGTACGACGACTACGACGGAGGTGCCCAGCCACGGCGAGTCGGCGAAGGTGACGCGGATGCCGTAGCGGCGGGCGAGGGCGCCGACGACACGGAGGCCGATGTTGGCGTCCTCGGAGATGCCGCCGAGGCCCGGGCCGTGGGAGGTGCCCGCGAGGGCGTATTCGGCCTCACGCTTCTTCTCCTCGCTCAGGCCCTTGCCGGAGTCCTGGATCTCGATGCCGACACCGTTGGGGACCTCCTTGCCGGAGACGACCACCGGTTCGGTGGGCGGCGAGTAGCGCGCGGCATTGTCCAGCAGGTGGGCGAAGACCAGCGTGAGATGGTCCACCAGGCCGCCGTCGACGCCGAGTTCGGGCAGGTGGTGCAGCTGGACGCGGTGGAAGTCCTTGATCCGGCCGATGCCACCGCGCATCACGCTCAGCAGCCGCTGCGGCTCCTGCCACTGCCGGCCCGGGCGGTCCGACCCTCCGAGCACGCCGATGCTGGCGGCAAGGCAGTCGGCGGGGCCGATGGCCTGGTCGAGTTCCATCAGGCCGCGGGCGACGGCCGGCAGGCGGCCGTGCTCACCCTGCAGCTCGTGCAGGCGGCCACGGAGTTTGCTGGTCAGGACGTGAATGCGGTTACCCACACCGATGACGGCCTGTTCTGCGGAGGTCGAGCGGTCGAACTCCGCCTCGACGCCGATCAGCGCGGTTCTGAGGACCTTGCGCAGTTCGGCCTGGAGGTCGGCTCCGACCTTGGCGCACTGCTCCACGGTGGGCAGGATGTCGTCGATGGCGTCGCCGGCACGCAGTCGGCGCATCGCGTCGGGCAGCTGCTCGTCGGCGAGCCGGGAGACCGCGGCCAGCTGGTGGCTCAGCTGCTCCTGCCAGGCCCGGGCCTGCTCGGCGGACCGGGTCTCGTGTGTCGTGGCCTGCTCGGCCAGCCGGTCCTCATACGCCCGGGAGTGTTCCGTCAGCCGCGTCTCGTACGTCTGGGCCTGCTCGGTGAGCTGCCCTTCCAGCGCGGCGCGCTCGGCGGAGAACGTGCGCTCCAGGCCGGCCACGTGCTGCTGCCACTGCTGGGAGTGCTCGGCCTGCGCGGCACGGTGGGCGTCCTCCGCCCGGCGCTGCTGGGCCCGGGTGCGCAGCAGGAGGCGTACGCACACGGTGCCGGCCGCCGTCGCCACCACACCGGCGACGGCGACGGATATTCGCTCGGAGCTCATGAACGTGGCGGCTACCGTCCCGCCTCCGAGACCCAGTGGCATGAGCCACCAGCTGTACCAGGCGACAGGGGCCCGCGCCGCCGGTGGCGGAGTGGCGAGTTCCATCTGCATCCTTCGAACCAGAACGACCGAACAGGGGGGCGACAAGGGGTGTGCAAGAGGGGGGAACAGGGGGTGGGGACAGTGAGGGAACAGGG
>NZ_BAABCQ010000115.1:0-25821 GCF_039539045.1 Streptomyces marokkonensis | reverse complement strand
CACAGTTTCATCCTCGGGCCACGCTATGCACAGCACCTCTCACAGGCCCTGGAAGCCATCTGCGACAACGATTTCCGGTAATCACCAAAACGCCCCAGACACCTGAACATGGAACGGCGGTCCTGCAGGTTCTCAACATGCGGACAGGGCGAATCGGCCGCAATTCCACCCTTCTTCCCAACCAGTACCGCTCTGCATTACCCCGTGTCATAACAAGAGCGTCACAGCCTGAGTCAGACCCTCCTCCACGTTCCCCACACCCGCTTAGAGTCACGGCCAGTCACCGCGCCGTCCGATTGTCACTTCGGCCCAGCGCTCGACTCGGCCGCCTCCACGGGGAAGCGGCTGTGCCAGGGAAAGGACTGATCGTGCGTCAACGTTCGCTCATCTCCATCACCGCTGCTCTGGCGGCGGGAGCGCTCACCCTCACCGCCTGCGGTTCACGCGACGACGACGGCGGCTCGGACTCCGGCAACGGCGGCGGTGGCACCACCGTCGTCATCGGCGTCGACGCCCCGCTCACCGGCGACCTGTCCGCGCTGGGCCTCGGCATCAAGAACTCGGTGGACCTCGCGGCGAAGACCGCCAACAAGGAAAAGCACGTCGAGGGCATCACCTTCGAAGTCGAAGCCCTCGATGACCAGGGCCAGCCCTCCGTCGGCCAGCAGAACGCCACCCAGCTCGTCGCCAACGACGACGTCCTCGGCGTCGTCGGCCCCCTGAACTCCTCGGTCGGCGAGTCCATGCAGAAGGTCTTCGACACCGCCAAACTCGTCGAGGTCTCCCCCGCCAACACCGGCCCCTCCCTCACCCAGGGCCCCGACTGGCGCACCAAGAAGGTCCGCCAGTACGACTCGTACTTCCGCACCGCGACCACCGACGCCATCCAGGGCCCGTTCGCCGCGCAGTACGTCTACAACGACTTCAAGAAGAAGAAGGTCTTCGTCATCGACGACAAGAAGACCTACGGCGCCGGCCTCGCCGCCACCTTCACCGACGAGTTCAAAAAACTCGGCGGCCAGGTCGTCGGCACCGAACACATCAACCCGGACACCAAGGACTTCGCCGCGGTCGCCACCAAGGTCAAGAACTCCGGCGCCGACGTCGTCTACTACGGCGGCGAATACCCGCAGGCCGGCCCCCTCAGCAAGCAGATCAAGGCCGCAGGAGCCAAAATCCCGCTGGTGGGCGGCGACGGCATCAAGAGCGCCGACTTCATCAAACTCGCCGGCCCCGAGGGCGTCGGCGACCTCGCCACCTCCGTCGGCGCACCCGTCGAAGAACTCCCCTCCGCCAAGGAATTCGTCGCCAACTACAAGGCCGAAGGCTACAAGGAACCCTTCGAGGCCTACGGCGGCTACTCCTACGACTCCGCCTGGGCGATCATCGAAGCCGTCAAGACAGTCGTCGAGAAGAACGACGGAAAACTCCCCGACGACGCCCGCGCCCAGGTCACCGAGGCCATGCAGAACGTCTCCTTCGACGGCGTGACCGGCAAGGTCGCCTTCGACGAATTCGGTGACGCCACCAACAAGCAGCTCACCGTCTACGCCGTCGAGAACGGCGACTGGAGCACCGTGAAGTCCGGCACCTACACCGGCTGACCCGACCGGCAGGAAACCCGCACCACGGAAGAACCGCGCGGGGCGCTGTGCCACAGGCGCCCCGCGCGGACTCGCATCCGGCCACATCCGTCGAACATCCGAAAGTCTCGGAGGACATGCGGTGAACGAACTGCCGCAGCAGCTGGTCAACGGCCTGCTACTGGGATCCATGTACGGGCTGATCGCCATCGGCTACACAATGGTCTACGGCATCGTCCAGCTCATCAACTTCGCCCACGGCGAGATCTTCATGACCGGCGCCTTCGGCGCACTCACGGTCTACATATACATCCTGCCCGACGGCACCTCCATGCTGATCGCCCTGCCCCTGATGCTCATAGGCGCGGTACTCGTCTCAACGACCGTCGCCGTCGGGGCGGAACGATTCGCCTACCGCCCACTGCGCGGCGCACCCCGCCTCGCCCCACTCATCACCGCCATCGGCCTCTCCCTAGCCCTCCAGCAGGCCGTCTGGGCCTGGTACCCCGACGCCAAATCCGCCCGCACCTTCCCCCAGATCGACGGCGGCCCCTTCCACATCGGCAACGTCACCATCCAGACCGGCGACATCTTCCTCTTCACCGCCGCACCCATCAGCATGGCCGTCCTCGCCTACTTCGTCATGAAGACCCGCACCGGACGCGGCATGCAGGCCACCGCCCAAGACCCCGACACCGCCAAACTCATGGGCGTCAACACCGACCGCATCATCGTGGTCGCCTTCGCCCTCGGCGCCGTCTTCGCCGCCGTCGGAGGCGTCGCCTACGGCCTCAAATACGGCCAGATCGAATTCAAAATGGGCTTCATCCTGGGACTCAAGGCCTTCACCGCGGCCGTCCTCGGCGGCATCGGCAACATCTACGGCGCCATGATCGGCGGCATCGTACTCGGCGTCGCCGAAACCCTCGCCACCGCCTACATCGCCGACGTCCCCGGACTCGACCAGTTCGGCAGCCAGTCCTGGGCAGACGTCTGGGCCTTCATCCTCCTCATCCTCGTACTGCTGCTCAGGCCACAAGGCCTGCTCGGCGAACGCGTCGCGGACAGGGCGTGACACCGATGACCACACACACCACCACCCCCAAGACCGCCCGCACCCCCACCGCGGACACCCGCCCCGGCCTCATCGGCATACCCCCGCACATCGGCCGCGCCCTCGCCACCGGCGGCGGCCTCCTCACCATCGTCTCCACCTTCCTCGCCTGGACCTGGACCGCCGAATTCCCCGGCGACCTCACCGTCTACGGCTACCCCGGCGGCCTACAGGTCCTCGTCCTCATCGGCGGCGCCCTCACCACCCTCTTCGGCCTCGCCTCCTACGGTGTCAAAGGCCTGCGCCTGCTCGCACCCTCCGGCGCCGACGCGGCCGTCAGATTCACCGCCCTCGCCGCCTTCGCCACCACCTGGTACACGATCACCGCCATCAGCACCCAGCTCGGCGGCCTCGTCAACCTGGAACCCGGCGCATACGTCGCGGCGGCCGCCACCCTGATCACCCTCCTCGGCGCACTCGCCCTGCCCTTCGAACGCCCCGAACCCGACCCCTTCGACCCCGACGACACCGGCTGGGAGAAATTCAGGCACACCACCGCCCAGAACTGGCAGGCCATCAGGGCCGCCTTCGCCCCCGGCACCCCCCGTCCCGTACGCGCACTGCCCGCCTACGCCGAAATCCTCCTCATCGTCGCCGTCCTCGCCATCGCCCTGACCGTCTTCACCTACGGCATCGGCACCGAGTACGACGAACTCTTCGTCGGCTTCCTCATCATGGCCGGCTTCGGCTTCGCCGCCCTCAACGCATCCGGCCTGATCCCCCAGATCACCCAGATCACCGCCCGGCACCAGAACATCACCATCTGCGGCGCCTTCCTCGCGGCAGCCTGCTTCCCCTTCACCCAGACCGACGACCAGTACGCCACCATCGGCGTCTACATCCTCATCTTCGCCACCGTCGCCCTCGGCCTCAACATCGTCGTCGGCCTCGCAGGCCTCCTCGACCTCGGCTACGTCGCCTTCCTCGGCGTCGGCGCCTACGCCGCCTCCCTCGTCTCCGGTTCACAGAGCTCCCCCTTCGGCGTCCACTTCCCCTTCTGGGCCGCCGTCCTCGTCGGCGCCGCCGCCTCCCTCGTCTTCGGCGTCCTCATCGGCGCCCCGACCCTGCGCCTGCGCGGCGACTACCTCGCCATCGTCACCCTCGGCTTCGGAGAGATCTTCCGCATCGCCGCCAACAACCTCGACGGCACCTCCGGACCCGACCTCACCAACGGCTCCAACGGCATCTCCTCCATCCCCGACCTCAAAATCCTCGGCTTCGACCTCGGCATCCAGCACGACATCGCCGGCTTCACCATCGGCCGATTCGCCAACTACTTCTTCCTGATGCTCGTCATCACAGCCGTCGTCGTCCTCGTCTTCCGACGCAGCGGCGACTCCCGCATCGGCCGCGCCTGGGTCGCCATCCGCGAAGACGAAACCGCCGCCCTCGCCATGGGCATCAACGGCTTCCGCGTCAAACTCGTCGCCTTCGCCGTCGGCGCCACCCTCGCCGGCCTCGCCGGCACCGTCCAGGCCCACGTCACCTACACCGTCACCCCCGAGCAGTACCTCTTCGCCGGCACCTCCCCGCCCAACTCCGCCTTCCTCCTCGCCGCCGTCGTCCTCGGCGGCATGGGCACCATCGCAGGCCCCCTCATCGGCGCCTCGCTGCTCTTCCTGATCCCCAACAAACTCCAGTTCCTCGGCGACTACCAGCTCTTCGCCTTCGGACTCGCACTCGTCCTGCTCATGCGCTTCCGCCCCGAAGGCCTCATCGCCAACAAACGCCGCAAACTGGAATTCCACGAAGAGGCCGAAGCGCCCGCAGTCCTGAGCAAGACAGGGGCCTGACCACCATGACCACCGACACCACCAAGGACACCGCACCGGGCACCCCCGCCCCCCGCACCACCGTCCTCGACGCACGCGGCGTCACCATGCGCTTCGGCGGCCTCACCGCCGTCAACGGCGTCGACCTCACCGTCAACAGCGGCGAAATCGTCGGCCTCATCGGCCCCAACGGCGCCGGCAAAACCACCTTCTTCAACTGCCTCACCGGCCTCTACATCCCCACCGAAGGCGAAGTCCGCTACAAGGACAAAGTCCTCCCCGCCAAATCCTTCAAGGTCACCGCAGCCGGCATCGCCCGCACCTTCCAGAACATCCGCCTCTTCGCCAACATGACCGTCCTGGAAAACGTCCTCGTCGGCCGCCACACCCGCACCAAAGAAGGCTTCTGGTCAGCCGTCCTCCGCGGCCCCGGCTTCCACAAAGCCGAAGCCACCAGCCGCGAACGCGCCATGGAACTCCTCGAGTTCGTCGGCCTCGCCGCCAAAGCCGACCACCTCGCACGCAACCTGCCCTACGGCGAACAACGCAAGCTCGAAATCGCCCGCGCCCTCGCCAGCGAACCCGGCCTGCTCCTCCTCGACGAACCCACAGCCGGCATGAACCCGCAGGAAACACGCTCCACCGAGGAACTCGTCTTCGCCATCCGCGACATGGGCATCGCCATCCTCGTCATCGAGCACGACATGCGCTTCATCTTCAACCTCTGCGACCGCGTCGCCGTCCTCGTACAAGGCGAAAAACTCGTCGAAGGCGACAGCGCCACCGTCCAGGGCGACGAACGCGTCGTCGCCGCCTACCTCGGCGAACCCCTCCCCAACGACCCCGGCGCCACCGAAGCAGCCGAAGTCGAAGCCGCCGAAGCCGCCCAGACCGACACCACCGAGAACACCGCGGCCGGCAAGGAGAACGACCGATGACCGCACTCCTCGAGGTCGAAGACCTCCGCGTCGCCTACGGCAAGATCGAAGCCGTCAAAGGCATCTCCTTCAAGGTCGACGCAGGAGAAGTGGTCACCCTCATCGGCACCAACGGCGCCGGCAAGACCACCACCCTGCGCACCCTCTCCGGCCTCCTCAAACCAGTCGGCGGCCAGATCAAATTCGGCGGCAAATCCCTCAAAAAGGTCCCCGCCCACCAGATCGTCTCCCTCGGACTCGCCCACTCCCCCGAAGGCCGGCACATCTTCCCCCGCATGACCATCGAGGACAACCTCCGCCTCGGCGCCTTCCTCCGCAACGACAAACCAGGCATCGAAAAGGACATCCAACGCGCCTACGACCTCTTCGCCATCCTCGGCGAACGCCGCAAACAAGCCGCAGGCACCCTCTCCGGCGGCGAACAGCAAATGCTCGCCATGGGCCGCGCCCTCATGTCCCAGCCCAAACTCCTCATGCTCGACGAACCCTCCATGGGCCTCTCCCCGATCATGATGCAGAAGATCATGTCCACGATCGCCGAACTGAAATCCCAGGGCACCACCATCCTGCTCGTCGAACAGAACGCCCAGGCCGCCCTCTCCCTCGCCGACCACGGCCACGTCATGGAAGTCGGCAACATCGTCCTCTCCGGCAGCGGAGCGGACCTCCTCCACGACGAATCCGTCCGCAAGGCCTACCTCGGCGAAGACTGAACCGAACCGGCCGAGCACACGACGAGGCCCGCACCCCCAGAGGGACGCGGGCCTCGTTCGTCTCCGAGGACGGGCGCGAACTCAGCCCTTCGACGCCTTCTTCTCCTCGGCATCCTCGATGACCGCCTCCGCCACCTGCTGCATCGACATCCGCCGGTCCATCGACGTCTTCTGAATCCACCGGAACGCCGCCGGCTCCGTCAGGCCGTACTCCGTCTGCAACACCGACTTCGCCCGGTCCACCAGCTTCCGCGTCTCCAGCCGCAGACTCAGGTCCGCGACCTCCTTCTCCAACGCCTTCAGCTCCGTGAACCGCGAAACGGCCATCTCGATCGCCGGCACGACATCACTCTTGCTGAACGGCTTCACCAGGTACGCCATCGCCCCGGCATCCCGCGCCCGCTCCACCAGATCGCGCTGCGAGAACGCCGTCAGCATCAGCACCGGCGCGATGCTCTCCTCCGCGATCTTCTCCGCCGCGGAGATGCCGTCCATCTTGGGCATCTTCACGTCCAGGATCACCAGGTCCGGCCGGTGCTCCCGGGCCAGCTCCACGGCACGCTCACCGTCACCGGCCTCACCGACGACGGAGTACCCCTCCTCCTCCAGCATCTCTTTGAGATCGAGTCGGATCAGCGCCTCGTCCTCGGCGATGACGACGCGGGTCGTCAGCGGAGGAACGTGCGACTTGTCGTCTTCGGGCACGTCTACGGGCTGGGGCGACTCGGGGGCGGTCACGTGAGGCTCCTCGTTCGGGGCAGGGATACTGCTGACAAGAGCCTACCTAGCTGCGGTATGGTGGACGGGCAGCGGGTCGGGTGAAATCTTCGATTCGCAGGAGCTCCGGTAGTCCAATCGGCAGAGACGATACCCTCAAAAGGTATTCAGTGTGGGTTCGAGTCCCACCCGGGGCACTTATCCTCAGGATCCAAGGTCACATTCCCAAGCGGATGTCCACGTTCTCGTGGACATCCGCTTTCTGCTGCGTGTCGCAGCTATGTCACGTACAGAGTGGCCCGTATGTACGACCTCAGCACACGCAAGCGAGCGCTCGCCCTCGTGACCCAAGGCCGCAGTCTGAATTCAGTGAGTCGGGAGACGGGCATCTCCCGGGCTGCGATCCGGGCTTGGCTCGAACGCCTGGAGCCGCTGCCCCGCATGGATCCTGCGGACCCGGGGCCGCCCGCATGCGAGCGGTCCTACTCCTACCTTCTGGGCCTGTACCTGGGCGACGGCTGCATCAGCGCTCATCCCCGTGGAACGGGCTACTACCTTCGCATCGCTTGCGCCAACGCATGGCCCGGACTCATCCGGCAATGCCAGGAGGCCATCACGCACGTACGCCCCGGTTTGGGCGTGTACGCCTTGCAGAAGGAGGGCTACAAGATGGTGACCAGCTACTCGCGCCACTGGCCCACCCTCTTCCCACAACACGGACCCGGGAAGAAGCACGAGCGGAGGATCGCCCTCGCGTCGTGGCAGCAGGCGATCGTGGACGCCTACCCCTGGGCGTTCATCCGCGGACTCATCCACTCCGACGGCTGTCGCATCACCAACTGGACGACCCGCCTGGTTGCCGGTGAGTACAAGCGTTACGAATACCCCCGGTATTTCTTCACCAACACGTCGACCGACATCATCAGGCTCTTCACCGCCGCTCTCGACCGCGTCGGCGTCAAGTGGAAGTCGCTCAATCAAAACCGTGCTGCCGTCACAATCTCCGTCGCCCGCAAAGCCTCCGTAGCGCTCATGGACGCCCACGTCGGGCCCAAGTACTGACGGCCGGGTTACTTGGGACTGTCGTCCTCGCCGATGTGGTGCACCCGCACGAGGTTGGTCGTGCCCGAGACGCCGGGGGGTGAGCCGGCCGTGATGACCACGACGTCGCCCTTCTCGCAGCGTCCGTAGCGGGTCAGGAGTTCGTCCACCTGGTCGACCATCGCGTCCGTGGAGTCCGCGTGCGGGCCCAGGAAGGTCTCCACGCCCCAGGTCATGCTCAGCTGGGAGCGCGTCGCCGGTTCGGGCGTGAAGGCGAGCAGCGGGATGGGTGAGCGGTAGCGGGAGAGGCGGCGGACGGTGTCGCCGGACTGGGTGAAGGCGACGAGGAACCTGGCGCCGAGGAAGTCGCCGATCTCGGCGGCCGCGCGGGCGACCGCGCCGCCCTGGGTGCGGGGCTTGTTGCGGTCGGTGAGTGGGGGGAGGCCCTTGGCGAGGATGTCCTCCTCGGCCGCTTCGACGATGCGGGCCATGGTGCGCACCGTTTCGATGGCGTGTTTGCCGACGCTGGTCTCGCCGGAGAGCATGACGGCGTCGGTGCCGTCGATGACGGCGTTGGCGACGTCGGAGGCTTCGGCGCGGGTCGGGCGGGCGTTGTCGATCATCGAGTCGAGCATCTGGGTGGCGACGATGACGGGTTTGGCGTTGCGTTTGGCGAGTTTGACGGCTCGCTTCTGGACGATGGGGACTTGTTCGAGGGGCATTTCGACGCCGAGGTCGCCCCGGGCGACCATGATGCCGTCGAAGGCGGCGACGATGTCGTCGATGTTCTCGACGGCTTGTGGTTTTTCGATTTTGGCGATGACGGGGAGGCGGCGGCCTTCCTCGTCCATGATGCGGTGGACGTCCTGGATGTCGCGGCCGCTGCGGACGAAGGAGAGGGCGATGGCGTCGAAGCCCGCGTGGAGGGCCCAGCGGAGGTCGTCTTCGTCCTTCTTGGTCAGGGCGGGGACGGAGACGGCGGCGCCGGGGAGGTTGAGGCCTTTGTGGTCGGAGACCATGCCGCCTTCGACGACTTTGGTGTGGACACGGGGGCCGTCGACGTCGGTGACCTGGAGGCTGACTTTTCCGTCGTCGACGAGGATGTGTTCGCCGGGGGTGACGTCGGTGGCGAGGCCTGCGTAGGTGGTGCCGCAGGTGTGGCGGTCGCCCGCGGTGCCTTCTTCGACGGTGATGGTGAAGGTGTCGCCGCGTTCGAGGAGTACGGGGCCTTCGGTGAAGTGGCCGAGTCGGATCTTCGGGCCCTGAAGGTCGGCGAGGGTGCCGACGCTGCGGCCGGTTTCGTCGGAGGCCTTGCGGACGTGGTGGTATCGCTCTTCGTGTTCGGCGTGGGTGCCGTGGCTGAAGTTGAAGCGGGCGATGTCCATTCCGGCGTCGACCAGGTGTTTGATCTGGTCGTATGTGTCGGTGGCGGGCCCAAGTGTGCAGACGATCTTTGCTCGGCGCATGGGTCGAGCCTATGACTTACCGGCGGGTAGCCAATTGGCCACGCATGTCGGCTCAACAACCTTTGAGTAAAGGGTTATTGACGAGTGTTGAATTGTGCGCCGGGGTGCTCCGATGAGCATTTCACCCGGCTGCCACGCTTGACCGGCGGCTTGTTCCGGGGCTGCTTCAGCTTCCGTCCGTCAGTGGGATGAGTGCCCGGTGGTGGCGTGCGGTGGGGATCTGGGGCAGTGCGGTCGGCAGGCCGAAGGTGGTGTAGGCGGTGCGGGTCGGCAGTGGGTACGGTTCGCGGCCGGTGAGGTCGTTGAGGATGGTGGCGCTGCGCCAGGCGGCGAGGCCGAGGTCGGGGGCGCCGACTCCGTGGGTGTGTGTTTCGGCGTTCTGGACGTAGACGGAGCCGGTGACGAGGGGGTCGAGGGCGAGGCGGAAGTGTTCGTCGATGCGGGGGCGTTCGCGGTTGTCTCGGCGCATGTAGGCGTCGAGGCCGGCGAGGATGCCGTCGAGGGGGCGTTCGCGGTAACCGGTGGCGAGGACGACGGCGTCGGTGGTGAGGCGGGTGCGGGTTTTCTGCTGGGTGTGTTCGAGGTGGAGTTCGACCCGGGCGGGGCTGAGGCGGCCGGCGGTGCGGACGTGGACGCCGGGGGTGAGGACGGTGTCGGGCCAGCCGCCGTCGAGGGTGCGTCGGTAGAGCTCGTCGTGGATGGCGGCGGCGGTGTCGGCGTCGATGCCTTTGTGGAGTTGCCACTGTGCGGTGACGAGCCGGTCGCGGACGGGTTCGGTCAGGGTGTGGAAGTAGCGGGTGTAGTCGGGGGTGAAGTGTTCGAGGCCGAGTTTTGAGTACTCCATGGGGGCGAAGGCCTCGGTGCGGCCGAGCCAGTGGATTTTCTCGTGACCGGCGGGACGGTGGCGGAGCAGGTCGAGGAAGACTTCCGCGCCGGACTGGCCGGTGCCGACGACGGTGATGTGGTCGGCGGCGAGGAGTGTCTCGCGGTGGTCGAGGTAGTGGGCGGCGTGGATGACGGGGACGTCGGGGGCGTCGGCGAGGGGTTTGAGCGGGTCGGGGATGTGGGGTTCGGTGCCGATGCCGAGGACGACGTTGCGGGTGTAGGTGCGGCCGTTCGCGTCGGCTTCCTCGTCGGTGTCGGTGTCGGTGTCGAGTCGGGTGTGGTGGATTTCGAAAAGGCCGTGTTCGGGGTTCCAGCGGACGGCGTCGACGTGGTGGTGGAAGCGGAGGGTGGGGAGGTTGTCGGCCACCCAGCGGCAGTAGGCGTCGTATTCGGTGCGTTGGATGTGGAAGCGTTCGGCGAAGTAGAAGGGGTAGAGGCGTTCTCTGGCTTTGAGGTGGTTGAGGAAGGTCCAGGGGCTGGCCGGGTCGGCGAGGGTGACGAGGTCGGCGAGGAAGGGGACCTGGACGCGGGCGCCGTCGATGAGCAGGCCGGGGTGCCAGTGGAAGGCGGGGTGCTGGTCGTAGAAGAGGGTGTCGAGGTCGGTGAGGGGGTCGGCGAGGGCGGCGAGGGAGAGGTTGGAGGGGCCGATGCCGATGCCGACGAGGTCGTGGGGGGTGTGGGGGGTGTTCATCGTGGGGTGTGTCCTTCGACGAGGGTCAGGAGGGTGGCCAGGTCGTCGGGCCGGGTGTGGGGGTTGAGAAGGGTTGCCTTGAGCCAGAGGCGGCCGTCGGCGTGGGCGCGGCCGAGTACGGCGTGGCCGGTGGTGAGCAGGGTGCGGCGGAGGGTGGCGACGTCGTGGTCGGTGGCGTGGGTGGGTCGGAAGAGGACGGTGCTGATGGTGGGTGGGGCGTGTAGTTCGTAGGCGGGGTGGTCGTGGATGAGGGCGGCGAGTTTTTCGGCGAGTGCGCAGACTTCGTCGACGAGGGTGCCGAGTCCGGTGCGGCCGAGGGTTTTGAGGGTGACGGCGATTTTCAGGATGTCGGGGCGGCGGCTGGTGCGTGGTGAGCGACTGAGGAGGTCGGGGAGTCCGGCGTCGGTGTCGTCGTCGGCGTTGAGGTAGTGGGTGTGGTGGTGGAGTGCGGTGAGGTCGTCGGGGTTCTTCACGGTGAGGAGGCCGGCGGCGATGGGTTGCCAGCCGAGTTTGTGCAGGTCGAGGGCGATGGTGTGGGCGGCTTCGAGTCCGGCGAGTTTGGGGCGGTGGCGGTGGCTGAAGAGGAGGCCGGCGCCGTAGGCGGCGTCGATGTGGAGGCGGGCGCCGTGGGTGGTGCAGAGGTCGGCGATGTCGGGCAGGGGGTCGATGAGGCCGGCGTCGGTGGTGCCGGCGGTGGCGATGACGAGGTGGGGTCCGGGGATGTGAGTGAGGGCTTCGTCGAGGGCGGCGGGGTCGAGGGTGCCGGCGGGGGCGGGGACGGTGACGGGTTCGGGCAGTCCCAGGAGCCAGGCGGCGCGGGGGACGGAGTGGTGGGCGTTGGCTCCGTGGATGAGTCGGAGGCCGGGGCCGTGGGTTTCGCGGGCGAGGAGGGCGGCGAGTTGGTTGGATTCGGTGCCGCCGGTGGTGACGAGGGCGTCGGTGGCGCCGGTTTCCCGGGCGAGGGCGCGGGTGACGAGGGTTTCGAGTGCGGAGGCGGCGGGTGCCTGGTCCCAGGAGTCGAGGGAGGGGTTGAGGGCGCCGGCGGCGAGGTCTGCGGCGGTGGCGACGGCGAGGGGTGGGCCGTGGAGGTGGGCGGCGCAGAGGGGGTGGGCGGGGTCGGCGGCGCCTTCGGCGAGTGCGGTGACCAGGGTGTGGAGTGCGTCGGGGTCGCCGTGGTCGGGGAGGATGTCGCCGGCGGCGTGTGTCATGCGGGCGGTGACGGTGTCGGGGCCGCCTGGTGGCAGTGGGCCGTGGCGGGCCGCTGTGCCGGTCTGCAGGGCGTGGAGCACGGTGTCGAGCAGGGGTCGCAGGGCGTCGGGGCCGTGCGGGCCCGAGGCGAGGGGCGGTAGGCCCATGGGCTGTCCTCCGGGCGCGATTCGTCGGGGTGCGCGGTGCCCTTGTCGAGGGGCGGCGCCCGGTGACGGGTGGGCGGGGAGTCCAGCTTGTATGCGGATGTGCGTGTACGTCCGGATAGCTCAAGATCACTACCCGAATGGGGTATCCCGGCGGCCGGTCCCGGGTGAGGGGGCCGGCCGGGTCGGGGTCAGTGGGTGCCTGTGTCCGTCTCTCGTACTCGCAGGGCGCGGGCGAGGTCGTCGAGTTGGTCGGCGAGTTTGCGGCGCAGGGCGGGGAGGGGGTCGGCGTCGGTGAGGCATTCCTGGCCGAGGCGGAGGTTGTCGGCGTCGACGGCGTGGGCGGGGAAGGCCCAGCGTCCGGCGGCGTCGGCGATGGCGGGGCCGCGGCGGGCGGCGACGGCGACGGCCTCGGCGTAGTAGCGGGGTACGTAGTCGCGGACGAGGTCGGCCTGTTCGGGTTGCCAGAAGCCCTTGGCGGTGGCGGTGAAGAGGTAGTTGGAGAGGTCGTCGGTGGCGAACATGTTTTCCCAGGCGCGGCTTTTGGCCTCGGGGTCGGGCAGTGCGGCGCGGCAGTGGGCGGCGCCTTCCTGGCCGGTGTCGCTGGGGTCGCGTCGGAGTTCGGCGGTGATGGCGGTTTCGTCGGTGGCGCCGAGGACGGCGAGGCGGGTGAGGATGCGCCAGCGCAGTTCGGGGTCGAGTTCGGGGCCGCCGGGGACGGTGCCGTCGGCGAGCCAGGCGGCGATGGTGTCGGGGTGGGCGGCGGTGGCTACGCGGTGGCGTACGGCGATGAGGCGCAGACCGGGGTGGTCGCCGTCCTCGGTGCGGCGGATGAGGTCGCGGCACAGGTCGGTGAGGGTGGTGAGGGCGGCGGGGCGTTGTTCGGGGGTGAGGTAGCGGTCGGCGATCTGGGTGGTGGCGAAGGTGAGGACGCCGTCGACGAGGGCGAGGTCGGTCTCGTGGGGAAGGTGGGTGCGGGCGATGTCGAGGTAGGTGGTGGCGGGGAGTTCGTTGTCGCGGACCGCGTCCCTGAGGGCGTTCCAGACGACGGCCCGGGTGAGGGGGTCGGGGAGGCCTGAGAGGGCGGCGCGGATGGTGCGGGTGGATTCGGCGTCGAAGCGGATCTTGGCGTAGCTCAGGTCGCCGTCGTTGAGGACGGCGAGTGCGGGGCGTTTGCCGATGGGCCGGGGTTCGGTCTGGGGGACGTCGAGGTCGAGGCGTTCGCGGAGGGTGAGGCGGCCTTCGTCGGTGAGGTCCTGGTCGTAGAGGCCGACGGCGATGCGGTGGGGGCGGGTGCCGGTGTGGTCGACGGTGAGTGCGCGGGTGCCGTTGTCGCCGGTGATGCGGGGGATGAGGGTGTCGACGCCGGTGGTGCGCAGCCAGGTGTCGGCCCAGGCGTGGACGTCGCGGTCGGTGGCGGCGGCGAGGGAGTCGATGAAGTCGGCGAGGGTGGCGTTGGCGAACTTGTGCCGTTCGAAGTGGGTGTTGATGCCGGCGAGGAAGTCCTTTTCGCCGAGCCAGGTGACGAGCTGGCGCAGGGCGGAGGCGCCCTTGGCGTAGGAGATGCCGTCGAAGTTGAGGAGGGCGGAGGCGGTGTCCTGGACTTCTTCGGGGGCGACGGGGTGGGTGGTGGGGCGTTGGTCGGCGTCGTAGCCCCAGGCTTTGCGTGCGACGCCGAAGTCGGTCCAGGTGTCGGTGAAGCGGGTGGCTTCGGCGGTGGTCTGGTAGCCCATGTATTCGGCGAAGGACTCGTTGAGCCAGATGTCGTCCCACCACTTGAGGGTGACGAGGTCGCCGAACCACATGTGGGCCATCTCGTGGGCGATGACCATGGCTCGGGTCTGTCGCTGGGTGTCGGTGACGGCGGACCGGAAGACGAACTCGTCGCGGAAGGTGACGAGGCCCGGGTTCTCCATGGCGCCGGCGTTGAATTCGGGGACGAAGGCCTGGTCGTAGGAGTCGAAGGGGTAGGGCTCGGTGAACTTCTCGTGGTAGCGGTCGAAGCAGGCGCGGGTGATGTCGAGGAGTTCGTCGGCGTCGGCGTCGAGGTGGGGGGCGAGGGAGCGGCGGCAGTGGATGCCGAAGGGCAGGCCGCGGTGTTCGGTGCGTACGGAGTGCCAGGGTCCGGCTGCGACGGCGACGAGGTAGGTGGAGATGACCGGGGTGGTGGCGGCCTTCCAGTGGCCGTCGCCGGTGCGTTCGGTGTTGCCGTTGGCGAGGACGGTCCAGGTGGGGGGTGCGGTGACGGTGAGGTCGAAGACGGCCTTCAGGTCGGGCTGGTCGAAGGCGGCGTAGACGCGCTGGACGTCGTCGAGGAAGAGCTGGGTGTAGACGTAGGTCTCGCCGTCGGTGGGGTCGGTGAAGCGGTGCATGCCCTCGCCGGTGCTGGAGTAGCGCATGGCCGCTTCGACGCGCAGTTCGTGTTCGCCGGGGGTGAGGTTCTTCAGTGCCAGCCGGTTGTCGTCGAGGGTGGCGGGGTCGAGGGGGTGTCCGTCCAGGGTGGCGGTGCGCAGCTCGGCGGGCTTGATCTCGACGAAGGTGTCCGTGGTGTCGGTCTGGTCGCGGACGGTGAAGCGGATGACGGTGTGGGAGTCGAAGGTGTCGTCTCCGCGGGTCAGGTCGAGGTCGATGGTGTAGTGGTGGACGTCGAGGAGCCGGGCTCGGGTCTGCGCTTCGTCGCGCGTCAGTACGGACATGCACGACATGCTGCCTGATGTGGTGGGCAGGGCACAGAGGCGGATCGGTACGCGGGGTTTGTCCGGGCCGTCGTGGTGGCCGGTGTGCTCTCCGGCGCGCGCCCCCGTGGGTGGGGGCGCGGGGGCGGTGGGCGCGGGGGGTGCGGGGGGTGTGTTCAGCCGGAGGTGGTGGTCGGGCTGTTGCCGTTGTTCTCCGCGATGCGTTCGTGGTGGTGGATCACTTCGGCGATGATGAAGTTGAGGAATTTCTCGGCGAACGCCGGGTCGAGTTTGGCGCTCTCGGCGAGGGCGCGCAGCCGGTCGATCTGTTTGGCCTCGCGGGCGGGATCGGCGGGGGGCAGTTGGTGGCGGGCTTTGAGGTGGCCGACCTGCTGGGTGCATTTGAAGCGTTCGGCGAGCATGTGGACGACGGCCGCGTCGATGTTGTCGATGCTGTCCCGCAGTCGGGTCAGTTCCTCGCGGACGGCGGGGTCGACGGCACCGGTACCGGTGTTGCTGGTGGTCATGACCGTCCACCCTACGGGCGGATCCGGGGCCGTCGCAGACTGTCTCAGGCGCTGAACGCCCGGTGGCCCGGCTCTCCTCGTACAGTGGGAGGAGGCTTCGGGCGTCTTGGGGGTCGGGCGTGGCGGACGGCGGACCGGTCGAGCACGGTTTCCCGCATCTGGAGACGGTGCGGGCGGCCGTCACCGCGTTGTACAGGCGGTTGTCGTACGACACGGTGCGGATGTTCTCGGCGAGTGTGGTGCCGGCGGACGTGGCGTTCTGTGACGCCGATGATCTGTATCTGGGTGCGCAGCGGGTGGCGCGTGAGCTGGTGCGTCACTACCGTCTGCCCGATGCGCGGGTGATCGTGTCGTTTCGGGAGATGACGCATGCGGCGAGTGTGGAGCTGGCGGCGGGTCCCGAGTATTTCATCGAGTTGAACGACCGGTTCCGCACGCATCGCCGGGATATCGGCGCGGCCTTGGCTCACGAGGTGATGCACGTGTATCTGCACCGTCTCGGTCTGTCCTTCGCCGGTACCCGGGACGACGAGATCCTGACGGACACGGCGGCGACGTATCTGGGTGCCGGCTGGCTGCTGCTGGACGCCTATCGGGAGGATGCGTCGTCGTCGCAGAAGCTGGGGTATCTGACGCCGGAGGAGTTCGGGTACGTGCTGGCCAAGCGTGCGTTGGTGTTCGGTGAGGATCCGGCGGTGTGGTTCACCAGTCCACAGGCCTACACGGCGTACGTGAGGGGTATGGAGCGGGCCCGTCGGGACGAGCGGCAGCCGCCGCTCACGGCGGCCGGCTGGGCGGGCCGGCGCCGTTATGCCCGGGACCGTCGTCACGCCCAGGACCCGCGCGCGGTCGGCGCGCTTGCGGTGGAGGGGCCGTATTCCTTCACGCGGGGCGGGCGTGAGGCGTTGCGGGTGTCGTTTCCCTGTCCGGCCTGTCATCAGCGGATCAGGGTGCCGGTGCGGGGGCGGGTGCGGGTGCGGTGCGGGTTGTGCCGGACGGTGCTGGAGTGCGACACGTAGGCGGGCGAGCGGTGCTTCGACGCATGCGTGACGAGCGGGCCGGGCGTTGTGTTCAGGAAGGCCACACGATGCCCTGGGCGCGTGCGGCCACCAGCCACTTGGGGAATTCGCCCACCAGTCGGTCGTAGAGCTCGGCGTCGGTGAGCTTCTTCGGGTCGCGGCCGGCGTGGAAGAAGCCGGCGTTGTCGACGACTCGTGTGTCGGGGACCGCGAGGTCGTCGAGTTTGCGCAGGTACTCGAACTGGCGGCTGTCCGGGTCGCCGAAGCCGACGAACTGCCAGAACAGGGGCAGGGGTGCCGCCTTGCACAGGTACCGCTGGGCGGCGAGCCGGTTGACGGGGCCGCCGTCGGTCTGGAAGACGACCAGGGCGGGGTGGTGGGCGCCGCTGTCGAGGTAGTGGTCGATGACGGCGTCCATGGCGAGGTGGTAGCTGGTCCTGCCCATGTGTCCGAGGCCGGCCACGATCCGGTCGACGTGCCCCTGGTGGTCGGCGAGGGCGATGTCGGTGACGGCGTCGACGTCCGTGGAGAAGAACACGACCGGTACGGTGCCGTCGTCGTCGAGGTGGGCGGAGAGCCCGAGCACGCGGTCGGCGAGCGCCTGTACGCTGCCGTCCTTGTAGTACGGCTTCATCGACCCGGAGTAGTCGACGACGAGGTAGACCGCCGCCCGGGTCTCCTCCAGTCCGTGCCGGGTCAGCGATACTCCGGCGCTCTTGTAGAGGTCGACGAGCGCGGGTGCGGTCTCCTGGACCTTGGTGAGACTGATCGCGGCCATGTGGACTCCCCCGTCGCCCCGGACTTACGGCATCTGGCTGCCGAGGTTACGGCACTGCGCACCCCGCCTCTCGGCTCGTCCACCGGCGTTCGCTATTTTGTTCGCCGCCGTCCCCACCGGCTCACCGTCCGTCCAGTCCCGAGGAGCCGGCCGTGGATTCCGAGTCCACCGTCACCACCTGCTACCGCCATCCCGCGGTGGAGTGCCATGTCCGCTGCGTCCGCTGCGAGCGCCACATCTGTCCCGACTGCATGTGCGAGGCGTCGGTGGGTCACCACTGCCCCGAGTGTGTGAGGGAGGGGGCGCGGTCGGTCCGGCAGGCCCGGACGATCGTCGGCGGGCGGGTCTCGACGACGCCTTTGGTGACGTATGTCCTGATCGGGCTGAACGTCCTCGCGTATCTGGCGGAGGTGGTGCGGCCGGGGATCGTGGACCGGTTCGCCATGGTGGGTGCGCGGCTGGTCGGTCCGGACGGTGGCTACTACGTCTACCAGGACGTGCTTCCGGGTGGCTTTCACGTCGAGGGGGTCGTCGCCGGTGAGTGGGAGCGGATGGTCACTGGCGCCTTCCTGCATCTGCAGCCCACCGAGGGCACGTTCGGCCTGCTGCACATCGTGATGAACATGGTCGCTCTGTGGCAGCTGGGGCGTGTGGTGGAGCCGATGCTCGGCCGTGTCCGTCATGCCGTGCTGTACTTGCTGTCGGCGCTCGGCGGTTCGGTTCTCGAACTGCTGCTCGCCGATCCCGGTCAGTCCTCGGTCGGCGCCTCCGGCGCGATCTTCGGGCTGGGGGCCGCGTACTACGTACTGGCCCGCCGGGTCGGCGCGGACATGGCCTCCGTCAACCGTTTCATGGCGTTCCTGCTGCTGTGGCTGGTGGTGTCCGCCGGGCTCACCTCCTGGCAGGGTCATCTCGGCGGGCTGCTGGTGGGTGGCGTGGTGGCCCTGGCGTACGCGTACGCGCCCCGGGGCGGGCGCCGGGTGGCGGTGCAGGTGGGTGTGTGCGCGGGGCTGGTGGTGCTGCTGGCGGTGACGGCGGCGGTCAAGGTGTCGGAACTGACAGGCGGAGGTATCCCCCTATGAAACGTGCCGGTGTGCTGCTCCTCGCGGCCGTTCCCGTGATCGCCACGGGGGTGTACTTCGTGATGCCGACGGACTCGGCCGACGCCCCGGTGACGCCGCCCGTGGCCGGCGCGCAGTCGTCGCGTGAGGACGCCAAGAGCCGGGCGGAGGAGGAGCGGGCGGCGGACGACGCGCTGATCGCCGACCTGCCTGCGGGGCTCGACGCTCCGGCGAAGAAGGAGCTGGCCCAGCAGCTGGTGTCCAGCGCCGAGAACTCGACCACGAAGTGGCGTACCTCCTACGGCACCATCGAGGACCTCGGCGACGGGTGCGGCTACACGGCGGGCATCATCGGTTTCTGCACCGGTACGCACGATCTGCTCACCCTGGTCGAGCGCTATACCGAGGCCCACCCGGACAACGGGCTGGCGACGTATCTGCCGGCCCTGCGCGAGGTGGACGGCAGTGACTCCCACGAGGGCCTGGATCCCGGCTTCACGGCCGCCTGGCAGGCGGAGGCCGAGCTTCCGGCGTTCCGTGAGGCGCAGGAGGAGGAGCGCGACCGGGTCTACTTCGAGCCGGCGGTGCGCCTCGCCAAGCTGGACGGCCTCGGCACGCTGGGCCAGTTCGTCTACTTCGACGCGATGGTCTTCCACGGCCCCGACACGGACGCCGGGGGCTTCTACGGGCTGCGTGAGGAGGCCATGCGGAAGGCGAGGACGCCGGGGCAGGGCGGCGGCGAGAAGGCCTATCTGAAGACGTTCCTGGACGTCCGCCGGGACGCCATGCGGGCCAAGCGTCCGGGCATCGACACCTCCCGTGTCGACACGGCGCAGCGCCGCTTCCTGGAGGCCGGGAACATGAAGCTGGACACACCGCTGGTGTGGGAGATGTACGGGGAGACGTACCGGCTGCCGTAGCCGCGCATGCGACGGCGCCTGCCCTTTGTCCGGTCGGGGACGGGGCAGGCGCCATCTGTGTTCCGCACGCCTTTGTGCGGGACGTTCTTCGGTTGTTCCGTCGGCGGTTGTTCCATCCGTCGGCGGTGGTTCCGTCCTCGGACGGACCGTTCCGTCCGTCAGACCGCTAGGGCGCGGTCCGTCGGGCGGATCGGAGCCGGCAGTTCGCTGGCTCCGGTCAGGAAGCTGTCGGCGCCGCGGGCGGCCGAGCGGCCCTCCGCGATCGCCCAGACGATGAGCGACTGGCCGCGGCCGGCGTCGCCGGCGACGAACACACCCGGCACGTTGGTCTGGAAGTCGGCGTCCCGAGCGATGTTACCCCGTGCGTCGAGCTCCAGGCCGAACTGGTCGACCAGTCCGTTCTCCCGGTCGGTTCCGGTGAAGCCCATGGCGAGGGTGACCAGCTGGGCGGGGATCTTGCGCTCGGTGCCCGGCTTCAAGGTGAGCCTGCCGTCGACGAACTCGACCTCGCTCAGGTGCAGCCACTGGACGTTGCCGTCCGCGTCGCCCTCGAAGTGGGTGGTGGAGACGGCGTAGACCCGCTCGCCGCCCTCCTCGTGGGCAGAGGTGACCTTGTAGAGCATGGGGAAGGTCGGCCAGGGCTGGGCGATCGGGTTCCGCTCCTCGCCGGGGCGGGGCATGATCTCCAGCTGGGTGACGGAGGCGGCGCCCTGGCGGTGGGCGGTGCCCACGCAGTCGGCGCCGGTGTCGCCGCCGCCGATGACGACGACGTGCTTGCCCTCGGCGGAGATCGGCGGGGCGACGTAGTCACCCTCCTGGACCTTGTTGGCCAGGGGGAGGTACTCCATGGCCTGGTGGATGCCCTTCAGCTCGCGGCCGGGTACCGGCAGGTCGCGGGCGGTGGTGGCGCCGGCGGCGATGACGACGGCGTCGTAGCGCTTCTTGAGGTCGGTGGCCTTGAGGTCGCGGCCGATCTCGACGCCGGTGCGGAAGCGGGTGCCCTCCGCGCGCATCTGCTCGATGCGGCGGTTGATGTGCCGCTTCTCCATCTTGAACTCGGGGATGCCGTAGCGCAGGAGGCCTCCGACGCGGTCCGCGCGCTCGTAGACGGCTACGGTGTGGCCGGCCCGGGTGAGCTGCTGGGCGGCGGCGAGGCCGGCCGGGCCGGAGCCGATGACGGCGACGGTCTTGCCGGACAGGCGCTCGGGGATCTGCGGGGCGACGTCCCCGGTTTCCCACGCCTTGTCGATGATGGAGACCTCGACGTTCTTGATGGTGACCGCCGGCTGGTTGATGCCGAGCACGCACGCCGACTCGCACGGGGCGGGGCACAGGCGGCCGGTGAACTCCGGGAAGTTGTTGGTGGCGTGCAGGCGCTCCTGCGCGGCCTGCCAGTCCTCGCGGTAGGCGTAGTCGTTCCACTCGGGGATCAGGTTCCCGAGCGGGCAGCCGTTGTGGCAGAACGGGATGCCGCAGTCCATGCACCGGCCGGCCTGCTTGCTGATGATCGGCAGGAGGGAGCCGGGGACGTAGACCTCGTTCCAGTCCTTGACGCGTTCCTCGACGGGGCGGGTCCTGGCGACCTCGCGTCCGTGGTTCAGGAAGCCCTTGGGATCAGCCATTGGTCGCCGCCTCCATCATCTTCTCGGTGGTCTCGGTCTCGGAGAGACCGGCTCGCTCGGCGGCGTCCTTGGCGGCGAGCACTGCCTTGTACGTGCTGGGGATGATCTTACTGAAGCGCTCCACGGCGGTGGGCCACTCGGCGAGCAGCTTCGCGGCGACGGTCGAGCCCGTCTCCTCGCGGTGCCGGCGCACGACGTCGTGCAGCCACTGCCGGTCGGTGTCGTCGAGGGCCTCGACGGCGCCGACGTTGCCGGTGTTGACGTTGTCCCGGTCGAGGTCGATGACGTAGGCGACGCCGCCGGACATGCCGGCCGCGAAGTTGCGCCCGGTCTCGCCGAGGACGACCGCGTGGCCGCCGGTCATGTACTCGCAACCGTGGTCGCCGACGCCCTCGGAGACGACCAGCGCGCCGGAGTTGCGGACGCAGAAGCGCTCGCCGACCTTGCCGCGCAGGAACATCTCGCCGCCGGTGGCGCCGTAACCGATGGTGTTGCCGGCGATGGTGGAGTACTCGGCGAGGTGGTCGGCGCCCCGGTCGGGGCGGACGACGATCCGGCCGCCGGAGAGGCCCTTGCCGACGTAGTCGTTGGCGTCGCCCTCCAGGCGCAGCGTGATGCCGCGCGGGACGAAGGCGCCGAAGGACTGGCCGGCGGAGCCGGTGAAGGTGATGTCGACGGTGTCGTCGGGCAGGCCCGCGCCGCCGAACTTCTTCGTGATCTCGTGGCCGAGCATGGTGCCGACGGTGCGGTTGATGTTGCGGATCGCGACCTGGGCGCGTACCGGCGCGGCCTCGGTGGCGTCGGCGCCGGCCAGCGCGTCGGAGGCGAGCTTGATCAGCTGGTTGTCGAGCGCCTTCTCCAGGCCGTGGTCCTGGTCGACGGTCTGGTGGCGCACCGCGCCCTCGGGCAGCGCGGGCACGTGGAAGAGCGGCTCGAGGTCGAGGCCCTGTGCCTTCCAGTGGTGGACGGCGCGGGTGACGTCGAGGGTCTCGGCCTGGCCGACGGCCTCCTCGATGGAGCGGAAGCCCAGCTCGGCGAGGATCTCGCGGACCTCCTCGGCGATGAACCGGAAGAAGTTCACGATGTACTCGGCCTTGCCGGAGAACCGGTCGCGCAGGACCGGGTTCTGGGTGGCGATGCCGACCGGGCAGGTGTCGAGGTGGCAGACGCGCATCATGACGCAGCCGGAGACGACGAGCGGCGCGGTCGCGAAACCGAACTCCTCGGCGCCGAGGAGGGCGGCGACGACGACGTCGCGGCCGGTCTTGAGCTGGCCGTCGGTCTGTACGACGATCCGGTCGCGCAGGCCGTTGAGCAGCAGGGTCTGCTGGGTTTCGGCGAGGCCGAGCTCCCAGGGGCCACCGGCGTGCTTGAGCGAGGTGAGGGGGGAGGCGCCGGTGCCGCCGTCGTGGCCGGAGATGAGGACGACGTCCGCGTGGGCCTTGGACACGCCCGCCGCGACCGTGCCGACGCCGACCTCGGAGACCAGCTTGACGTGAATCCGCGCCTGCGGGTTCGCGTTCTTCAGGTCGTGGATGAGCTGGGCCAGGTCCTCGATGGAGTAGATGTCGTGGTGCGGGGGCGGGGAGATCAGGCCGACGCCGGGGGTGGAGTGCCGGGTCCTGGCTACCCAGGGGTACACCTTGTGGCCGGGCAGCTGGCCGCCCTCGCCGGGCTTGGCGCCCTGGGCCATCTTGATCTGGATGTCATCGGCGTTGACCAGGTACTCGGAGGTGACGCCGAAGCGGCCGGAGGCGACCTGCTTGATCGAGGAGCGGCGCGCCGGGTCGTACAGGCGCTCGGGGTCCTCGCCGCCCTCACCGGTGTTGGACTTGCCGCCCAGCTGGTTCATGGCGATGGCGAGGGTCTCGTGCGCCTCCTGGGAGATGGAGCCGTACGACATGGCGCCGGTGGAGAAGCGCTTGACGATCTCGGAGACGGGCTCGACCTCGTCGAGGGGGATCGGCTGCCGGCCGTCGGCTCCGGTTTTGAAGCCGAAGAGTCCGCGCAGCGTCATGAGGCGTTCGGACTGCTCGTTGACGCGCTCGGTGTACTTCTTGAAGATGTCGTACTCGCCGGAGCGCGTGGAGTGCTGGAGGCGGAAGACCGTCTCCGGGTCGAACAGGTGCGGTTCGCCCTCGCGGCGCCACTGGTACTCGCCGCCGATGTCCAGCGCGCGGTGGGCGGGCGCGATGCCGCTGGCCGGGTAGGCCTTGGCGTGGCGGGCGGCGACCTCCTTGGCGACGACGTCGATGCCGACGCCGCCGATCTTGGTGGCGGTGCCGTTGAAGTACTTGGTGACGAAGGCCTCGTCGAGGCCGACGGCCTCGAAGACCTGGGCGCCCCGGTAGGAGGCGACGGTGGAGATGCCCATCTTGGACATGACCTTGAGGACGCCCTTGCCGAGGGCGTGGATCAGGTTGCGGATGGCCTGGTCGGGCTCGCCGTCGACGGCCTGGAGGAAGGTGCCCGCGCGGACCAGGTCCTCGACGGACTCCATGGCCAGGTACGGGTTGACGGCGGCGGCTCCGTAGCCGATGAGCAGGGCGACGTGGTGGACCTCTCGGACGTCGCCGGCCTCGACGAGCAGGCCCACCTGGGTGCGCTGCTTGGTGCGGATGAGGTGGTGGTGAACGGCCGCGGTGAGCAGCAGGGAGGGGATGGGCGCGTGCTCGGCGTCCGAGTGGCGGTCGGAGAGGACGATCAGCCGGGCGCCGTTCTCGATGGCGGCGTCGGCCTCGGCGCAGATCTCCTCTATGCGCGCGGCCAGCGCGTCGCCGCCGCCGTGCACCCGGTAGAGGCCGGAGAGGGTCGCGGCCTTGAAGCCGGGCATGTCGCCGTCGGCGTTGATGTGGATGAGCTTGGCCAGCTCGTCGTTGTCGATGACCGGGAAGGGCAGCAGGACGGTACGGCAGGAGGCTGCCGTCGGGTCGAGCAGGTTGCCCTGCGGTCCCAGGGAGGAGCGCAGGGAGGTGACCAGTTCCTCGCGGATCGCGTCCAGCGGCGGGTTGGTGACCTGCGCGAAGAGCTGGGTGAAGTAGTCGAAGAGCAGCCGGGGGCGGTCGGAGAGCGCGGCGATCGGCGAGTCGGTACCCATGGAGCCGATCGGCTCGGCGCCGGCCTTGGCCATCGGCGCGAGGATGACGCGCAGCTCCTCCTCGGTGTAGCCGAAGGTCTGCTGGCGGCGGGTGACCGAGGCGTGGGTGTGCACGATGTGTTCGCGCTCGGGGAGGTCGGACAGCTCGATCTCCCCGGCCTCGATCCACTCGGCGTACGGCTGCTCCGCCGCGAGCTGGGCCTTGATCTCGTCGTCCTCGATGATGCGGTGCTCGGCGGTGTCCACGAGGAACATGCGGCCGGGCTGCAGGCGGCCCTTGCGGACGACCTTGGCCGGGTCGATGTCCAGGACGCCGACCTCGGAGCCGAGGACGACGAGGCCGTCGTCGGTGACCCAGTAGCGGCCGGGGCGCAGGCCGTTGCGGTCGAGTACGGCGCCGACCTGGGTGCCGTCGGTGAAGGTGACGCAGGCGGGGCCGTCCCAGGGTTCCATCATCGTGGAGTGGAACTGGTAGAAGGCGCGCCGGGCCGAGTCCTTGATGTTCATGGATTCGTGGTTCTCCCACGCCTCCGGGATCATCATCAGCACGGAGTGCGGCAGGGAGCGCCCGCCGAGGTGCAGGAGTTCCAGGACCTCGTCGAAGGAGGCGGAGTCGGAGGCGTCCGGCGTGCAGATCGGGAAGATCCGCTCCAGGTCCGGGGACGAGCCGAACAGGTCGGAGGCGAGCTGGGACTCGCGGGCGACCATCCAGTTGCGGTTGCCCTTGACCGTGTTGATCTCGCCGTTGTGCGCGACGAAGCGGTACGGGTGGGCGAGCGGCCAGGCCGGGAAGGTGTTCGTCGAGAACCGGGAGTGCACGAGCGCGATCGCGGAGGCGAAGCGGCGGTCGGACAGGTCCGGGAAGAAGGGCTCCAGCTGGCCGGTGGTCAGCATGCCCTTGTAGACGATGGTCCGCGCGGACAGCGACGGGAAGTAGACGCCGACCTCGCGTTCGGCGCGCTTGCGCAGCGCGAAGGCGTGGCGGTCCAGGGCGATGCCCCGGGATGCCCCGTCGGCCACGAAGATCTGGCGGAAGGCCGGCATCGTCGAACGAGCGGTGGCGCCGAGCATCTGCGGGGCGACCGGGACCTCGCGCCAGCCGAGGACGGTGAGGCCCTCTTCGGCCGCGATCGTCTCGATGCGCGAGACGGCGTCCTCGGTGTCGTCCACCGGCAGGAAGGCGATGCCGACGGCGTACGCCCCTGCCTCGGGCAGTTCGAATCCGGCCACGTCGCGGAGGAAGGCGTCCGGCACCTGGGAGAGGATGCCCGCGCCGTCGCCGGAGTCGGGCTCGGAGCCGGTGGCGCCACGGTGTTCCAGGTTGCGCAGCACGGTGAGCGCCTGGTCGACCAGGGCGTGGGACGCCTCGCCGGTGAGGGTGGCGACGAATCCGACGCCGCAGGCGTCGTGCTCGTTGCGGGGGTCGTACATACCCTGCGCGGCAGGGCGAGCATCCATGAAGGTCCGGTTCTGGCCATTCGCGGAATGCTGGGACGGCTGGCGCGGCGTACGCATCGGCTCTCCCGTCGTCGTCATCTGGCTGGGGGCGTCTCCCAGGCCCTTGTGGCGCTGGGGGAGCAAGTGCCGAGGGACGACGTTGGCCCTCTGCTCGAGTGCAAAATTTGGTGCAGGTTACATGATGGAGCGGTTCTCGCAAAGCGGGATATTCCGTTCCAGCATGCGGACACCGAGGGGGTGCGGCGATCACGGCGGGGGGTGCCGCGCCCGACGGTGAAGGCTGGGGGTGGCCTGGGGGGACCGGGGAGGACAGATCGGTGTCCGTCGGTCCAGGGGGCGCGGAGGAAGCGTCGTCGCTCACTCCGCGGATGCGCGACAGGCTTCGTTACCTG